>NZ_JBFUBD010000289.1:0-3451 GCF_056405935.1 Polaromonas sp. P1_E3 | reverse complement strand
GTGGCCGCGCGAGCCGGCGGGCCCGTAGTGCCTTGGCACAACATCGTGCCCGCCGACCGCGCCGGCGCCTACGCCATCCAGGACGCCACGCTCGCAGCCATCGGCCCCGTCGCTGGCTGGAAGGTAGGCGCCAAAGGCCCGAACGCCGAACCGCATTGCGCGCCGCTTCCGTCCTCCGGCATCCACGCATCGGGCGTCACGCTCGCGGGCTCCGCCTGGCGATGGCGCTGCGTCGAGGTCGAAGTCGCCTTCCGGCTGGGCCGCGACCTGGACCCCAAAGGCAGACTGCTTGCACCCGCCGAATTGGCCGAAGCCTTTGACGCCGTGCTGCCGGCTATCGAGGTGGTGGAAAGCCGCTTGCTTGATGGCCAGACGGCCGACCCGTTGGCCCAATTGGCCGACTTGCAATGTCATGGCGCCCTGGTACTGGGTAGCCCGTCGGCATTTGTGCCTGCTCAGCTGGACTTGCACACGGCAGAGGCATGGTTGCATTTCGGCACAGCATCGGCAGCCCACTCGCACGGCGGCAACCCGGCGCAAGACGTCTGGCGCCTTATGTCATGGCTTGCCCGGCACTGCGCGCAGCGCGGCCAGCCGCTTCGCACGGGCCAGATCGTGACCACCGGGTCCTGTACCGGCCTGCTGACCGCACCCATGGGCATGACAGTGCGTGGTGAAATAGTGGGCGTCGGCGCGGTGGACTTGCGTTTTGAACGTTAGGCGCAAGTAGTCGAATAGCGCCAGTCAAATCAGTAAAGAGGTCCTCTGTGAATTCACCCATAGCCCATGCCGAACTTATTGCCACCTACAAGAGGGCGGAGGCAGAGGCCGCGCACAAGTCCGGATTAATCAAGACGGCTGCAGCCAAAGGCCCCAGGGCGATACAGATGGCCGTCGAAACAGCAGACAAGGCTGCAAAACGCAGGGATGCGTACGCCAAAAAGCTCGCGGCGCTGGGGGTAGAGCTCAAGAGCTGAGCTGTACCGATCCCCGTTCCTCTCCCACGAAGAACAAGAACAAGATCAAAGGCGGGTTGCGGATAATCAGGATTTGGAGAGAACCCGATGGAACCTGAAGTACCCGAAGAAGAACCTGAACCGATCGAAGAATACGTCCCCGGCGTCGCCAACGGCCGGCACTACATGGCCAGGCTGTGCCACTTCCCCGACGGCCCCTGGTACATCGATGTCGTACACGTTGAATCGCTGCCGCCGCTGCACGACAGCGACAGGACTTGGCGCACGCGCGCTGAGGCCGTTGAGGCGGCAGACAAGCTGGTTGGCAGTCTGGCGCACTGACAAATACCCGGATCGTCCTCCCCGCGCGCAAAAGTAACGACGCGTTAATGCACTTGTGGCCCGGGCAAGCACCTCCATTTGAAGCTCAGCGGCCCGCCGGGCCTGCATCTTCACCCAGGGAGCTTTCATGTTCAAACGTCTGACCTTGCTTTGGGTCCTGATACGCGGCGATGCCCGGCGGCTTTGGACTGCCCTGCGCCACCCCGGAGCGCCCACATGGCTGAAATGGGGTACCGCGGCCATTGCGCTTTACCTGTTCTCCCCCGTCGATTTCATCCCCGATTTCCTGCCGGTCATCGGAATTGCCGACGATCTCGTGCTGGTTCCGCTGGCGATCCGGTGGCTGCTCAACCGCCTGCCGCCCGGTATCGCCGAGCCCGCGGAAAAGCCACCTGCCTGAGGGCTTTGGACGACGGGATAAAAACCGCGGCTTGGCGTGCCTATTTCTGCGCCGCAGCCAGCAGCACCAGCAGTTCATGCGGGTCCACCGGTTTGACAAGATGGTGGTCAAACCCGGCAGCAAGCGAGGCCTTGCGGTCGCTCTCGTAACCGTAACCCGTGATGGCGACCAGAAGCACGCCGGCCGCTGCGGGAAGGCTCCTCAGTTTCCGCGCCAGCTCATTGCCGTCCATCTCAGGCAAGCCGATGTCCAGCAGGCAGACATCCGGCGCAAGGCGTTCAATGTTCTCCAGCGCCTTGCGCGGGTTGTTTTCCACCATGGCTATATAACCCGACACTTCCAGGAACATGGCCAGCATGTGCGCGGCGTCGGCGTTATCGTCCACCACGAGCACTCGCAGGGGGCGTGAGACGGTCGGCGGCATGGCGGTCGTCAGAGGTTTGTGAAGGTCGCCCTTTTTCACCGCAACCAGGGGCAGACGCACGGTAAACAGGCTGCCTTTTCCCGGGCCTTCGCTCTCGCAGCTGACGGTGCCGCCATGCAGCTCCACCAGGCTTTTGACCAGCGCCAGGCCCAGGCCCAAGCCGCCAGAGGCACGATCGGGACTGCGTTCAGCCTGGGCAAAGAGTTCGAATGCCCGCTGCGCCAGCGCCGGCTCCATGCCGATGCCGTTGTCTTTCACGCCCAGCACCACCTCAGTTCCCTGAACCTGCGAGGACAACACGATGTCGCCGCCTTCCGGGGTGTACTTGGCCGCGTTGTTCAGCAAGTTGGTGACAACCTGCACCAGGCGTTTGCGGTCGCCGGCCACGGTGGCCGCCTCCGGCGACAGGTGCAAGGCCAAATGGTGGCGCTTTGATCGCACAAGAGGATTGACCTGCTCCACCGCGTCCATGACGATGTCGCGCATGTCAAATGGCGCCTTGTCCAGCTTGACCAGCCCGCGCGTCACACGGGACACATCCAGCAGGTCATCGACCAGGCTGGTCATGTGTTCCACCTGCCGGGCGATGATGTCGCTCGTCTGCTGGACGCGCATCTCGTCGAGCCGGGCCATTTTCAGCAGCTCCGCGGCCGACCGTATGGGCGCCAGCGGGTTGCGCAACTCGTGGGCCAGCATCGCCAGGAACTCGTCCTTGCGCGCATCGGCCTCCTTGAGCTTCTCAAAGGCCTGCCGGAGCTCCTCTTCGGCGGTTTTAAGGTCCTGCACATCTACCGTGACGCCGCTCAGGGCATAAGGCTGGTCAGCGGTTTCGCGGTACCAGTCGGCATGGATGTGGAACCAGCGGCAGCTGCCGTCCCGCTTGCACAGGCGCGCATCCAGCACCATGGGCGCGCCCGGGCAACTGGCGCGCGCGGCCTCGAACTTGCCGGCGACCAGGGCCCTGTCCTCTGGTTCGACGAACTCCATCCATTGCGCGAAGCTCATCCTGAATTCTTCGTCCTGGTGGCCCAACAAGCCCAGGAAATTCCCCGACACCTCCACCTCGTCAGACTCGGGATGCCAGGTCCACATGCCCGCATTGGCCGTCAGAAGGATGCGCCTTGTCTCAGCTCTTTCCTTGACACATTGCTCAAGCCGCTTGTGGTCCGTCAGGTCCACCGTGACTTTTGAAAAACCCACCAGCTGGCCGGAATGGTTATGCAGCGCCGTCAGCGCAATGCGTGCCCAGAACAGGGTGCCGTCCTTGCGCTTTCGCCATGCTTCTTCCTTGTAGAAGCCGTTTTTTTTGGCCTCCCGCAGGTTGTGCTG
>NZ_JBFUBD010000288.1:0-3476 GCF_056405935.1 Polaromonas sp. P1_E3 | reverse complement strand
CCATGGGACCCCACACTGTGACAGAAGATCCGTCCACGCTTCACCATGGAATTTGATTTCACCTGGGTCCTGCTCGGGTTTCCGATTACTTTCACCTTGGGCTGACTGGCTTCGCGGCTGGACCTGCGGCAACTGCGTATCGAGAACCGCCAGGCGCCCAAAGCCTATTTCAAGGGCCTGAACTTTCTGCTCAACGAACAGCAGGACCAGGCCATTGACGCCTTTATCGAAGCCGTACAGAACGACCCCGATACGTCCGAACTTCACTTCGCCCTCGGCAACCTGTTTCGCCGCCGCGGCGAATATGAGCGTGCCGTGCGCGTGCACGAACACCTGATGTCGCGCGGCGACCTGACACAACCGGAACGCGACCGCGCACARCATGCGCTGGCCCTGGACTTTCTCAAGGCCGGCCTGCTCGACCGTGCTGAAACCGCGCTGCTTAAACTCGAGGGCACTCCCTTCGAGGAGGAAGCGCGGCTTGCGTTGCTGTCTATCTATGAACGTTCGCGCGACTGGGCCAATGCCACGGAAATCGCCGCCAGACTGGGTACGTCAAGCCACGGCAGCTTCAGCGCCCGGCAAGCTCATTACCTCTGTGAGCAAGCCGTTGCATCCGCAGCGGCAGGCGATACTGGGCAGGCTCTGGACACCTTGCAGCAGGCCGTCACCATGGCCCCGGTATCGGCCCGGCCGCTGATAGACCTGGCCAAACTGCAGCACCAGCTGGGCAGGCCGCAAGATGCCTTCCGGACGTTGCAGAAGCTGGAAGAGCTGGCACCGCAAGGCCTGCCGCTTGCCGCCGGCCTGCTTGCCAACATCGCTCAGGCAAACGGCCAGGAAGCAGCCGCGCTGGAGCTGCTGAAGACCAGTTACGCCAACGCGCCATCCATCGACGTTGTCGAAGCCATCGTCAAGCTGGAAAAAGACCCCGCCTCGGCTCGCCAGTGGTATGCCAGGCACATGGAACGCCAGGCATCCCTCGTCGCGGCCGGTAAATGGATAGAAGGGGAGCAACTCCAGGATGYGCATCATCATGCCTTGGTGCAGCGCTCGCTCGGCCAGGCAACCAAACCGCTCATGCGCTATCGCTGCGCCGCCTGCGGCTTTGAAGCCACCCAGCACTTCTGGCACTGCCCCGGCTGCCAGGCTTGGGACAGCTACCCGACGCGCCGAATAGAAGAATTATGAACACCCCAGAAGTTTTGGCACACCCCCGTGGAGGCTTCGCCACTTCCCCCTTGCAGGGGGCGACACCTACAGCCCGGCAAAGCCGGTTCCGTGGTGTCCGCTGGTAAAGAGGAGAGAGTCCCTCCCCGCTGAGCCGTTTTAGAACAGACATACATGACCGTTCCAACCCTATCCCCTGAAAAAATCGCCAAGGCCCGTGTCCTCGTGGTGGGCGACGCCATGCTGGACCGCTACTGGTACGGCGCGGTAGACCGCATCTCGCCTGAGGCCCCGGTGCCCGTGGTACGTGTCACGCGCACCGAAGAGCGCATAGGCGCCGCTGCCAACGTGGCCTACAACATCGTCACGCTGGGCGCACAGGCTTCGCTGCTGACTGTGGTGGGCGACGATGAGGCCAGCCACCAGCTGGAGGCGCTGGTCGCCAAAACCGGTATCACGCCTTATTTCGGCCGCGACGCACGGCTCAAAACAACGGTCAAATTACGTGTCATTGGCCGCCAGCAACAATTGATCCGGCTTGACTTCGAAAACACGCCGGAAAACGAGGTGCTTGCCTCGCAATCCGCTACCTTTGAAAAACTGCACACGCAGCACGACGCTGTGCTTTTTTCCGACTATGGCAAGGGCGGTCTCGCGCATATCGTGCTGATGATTGCCCAGGCCCGCGCCGCCGGCAAGGTGGTGCTGGTTGATCCCAAAGGCGCTGATTACACGCGCTACAAAAATGCCAGCGTCATCACGCCGAACCGCGCCGAACTTGAGCACGTGATCGGCACCTGGAGCGACGAGGCAGAGCTGCGCACCAAAGCCCACAACCTGCGCACCGCGCTAAACCTCGACGCCTTGCTGCTGACCCGCAGCGAAGAGGGCATGACCCTGTTTGACGCACAGGGTGAACTGAATGTACCGGCCGTGGCGCGCGAAGTGTTTGACGTTACCGGCGCAGGTGACACGGTCATCGCCACGCTGGCAGCCATGGCGGCCACGGGCATGAGCCTTCGCGATGCAGTGCCCATCGCCAACCGTGCCGGCGGCGTCGTAGTCGGCAAGTTCGGCACTGCAACGGTCAGTTACGACGAACTGTTTGCCGCGCATTGAATTGCGCCCCAGGTTAAAGGATTCATCATGAAAATAGTAGTCACAGGCGCTGCGGGTTTTGGTTCCGGCATAACTTGCCAAGGCAAGCTAGTCTTCTCTGAAACCCGCTGGAGCAAATCATGAAAGTGGTCGTCACCGGTGCTGCGGGTTTTATCGGCAGCAACATCATCAAAGGCCTCAACGCCCGCGGCATCGACGACATCATTGCCGTCGACGACCTGACCGAGGGCGACAAGTTCCGCAACCTGGCCAGCCTGCAGATCGCTGACTATGTGGACGCTGACGATTTCTACGACCTGTTTGCCGAAGGCTCCTACGGCCAGGTCGAGGCCGTGTTCCATGAAGGCGCCTGCAGCGACACCATGGAACCCGATGGCAAGTACATGATGGACAACAACTACACGCTGTCGTGCGAGTTGTTCCATGCCTGCCAGGACCAGGGCACACGCCTGTTGTATGCCTCGTCGGCCGCCACCTACGGCGGCTCCGACACGTTCCGGGAATTGCCCGAGTTCGAACGGCCGCTCAACGTCTACGGCTACTCCAAACTGCTCTTTGACCAGCGCCTGCGGCGCGAGCTCGGCACCCGGTTTGAAGGCGCAGCCACCCAGGTTGCAGGCTTTCGCTACTTCAACGTTTACGGCCCCCACGAACAACACAAGGGCCGCATGGCCAGCGTGGCTTTTCACCAGTTCAACCAGTTCCAGGCTGAAGGCAAGGTCAAGCTGTTTGGTGAATACGGCGGCTACGGCGCCGGCGGCCAGATGCGCGACTTCGTCTTCATTGACGATGTAGTGGCGGTGAACCTCTGGTTTTTTGACCATCCAGAACAATCCGGTATCTTCAATCTTGGCACCGGCAAGGCCCAGCCCTTCAACGATGTCGCGCTCGCCGTCGTGAACACCTTGCGCAAAGGGCAGGATGCCGCGGCACTGAGCCTGGAGGACGCCGTGCGCGGCGGACTCATCGACTACATCACCTTCCCACCGGCACTGGTGGGTAAATACCAAAGCTACACGCAGGCCGACCTCGGCGCCCTGCGTGCCACTGGGTGCGACCATGTTTTTGCTGATGTGAAAGCGGGTGTAACTGCTTACATGCAGTGGCTAGGCAAGAATCGCTGAAGCCTGCGGTTCCCAAGTCAATTGCGTCAGACGGGTCAACCCCGTATGAAACCAGGCCGTTAT
>NZ_JBFUBD010000287.1:0-3491 GCF_056405935.1 Polaromonas sp. P1_E3 | reverse complement strand
GTCTTTAGCCTTGTCCTGCATCACAAGCAACTGGGCTATCGGACCCTGTTTCATGCGTCCCGAAATTCTGCAAGCGCTACCATCATCCTGTTGACGCTTCCTGTCGCCTTGCTCATTCCTGCACTGGTGTTGGCCATGATGTCAGTAGAYGCAGTGATGGTCTCGGCATTCCCCTTGTCAAGATCACAGGAAATGATGTTCCAGCGAATGATGGCGAACGATCCCATGTCTGTCATCACGGTCTGCATCTTGGCTCCCGTTCTGGAAGAAATGCTTTTTCGCGGCATTATCGTGCGCAGTTTTCTGGCGCAATACCCCAGGAAGTTCGCTATTTTTGCCTCAGCGGCGTTGTTTGGTGCCGCTCATCTGAATATTTACCAGTTCATGGTGGGATTGATTGCCGGATCCATCCTTGCCTGGCTTTATGAACGAAGCAGGTCCCTATGGCCATGCATTGCGCTTCACTGCATGTACAACTCGACGATTTCATTCATCTGTCAAAACTTCAGCGAAAAATCCGGCAACATAGCCTTTTTGAGTGACTTGCCACTCTCCATCTGGATTGGCGCTTTTTTTCTGGCTTTTGTAGGTGCATCTGCGCTCCAGTTCACGCTTCGTGGCAGAACCTTGTCGTCCTAGTGCAGCATCAAGCTTCACCACAAGGGCCATTCATGCTTAAAAAATTTCTCGCCTCCGTAGGCTTGGGCAGTGCGCCCTCCAGTGCGGCAGCGGCCAATCCACCGTACACGCCTTACGCCAGCGATGCCGCCAATGCCATCTATAACCTGCTGTTTTGCGACGACGCCGCCGCTTTCAATGCATCCCCGGGGCAGAAACAAACCCCCTGGCAGACCACACTCTTCTCGGTGCCCGCCGACGTGCCTCAACTGCAGACCTTGGCAGGCGACACCTTGCAGGAAGGACGGGTACGATACCTGGCCTTCTCAAAGCTCAGGCAGGCCGGCAAAGCAGTCCCGCCCAAAGTCCTGCTCGGCGTCATCATCGAAGTTCCCCTTGCCGGTGGCCTGGACGCGCTGGCCGCCTTTTCGGAAGGTGGAGTTCGCTACGTCAATCAGTCCGGAAAGCTCGTCATCGTTGAAGGAATTGATAGTTTCCTGCCCATGGTCAAGCGCCTGTTCGCAGCATCTGAGCACATCGTTTCCCGCATCGGCCCTTGGGACAAGCCACGCCTTGGTCCACCCAACCCGGGCAATGTACGCTTGAGCTTTCTGGTGTCAGATGGCTTGTACTTCGGTGAAGGTCCCATGGCCGTGATGCAGCGCGAACCCTTGGCGGGCCCGGTTATCCAGGAGGCAACAGAACTATTGCTGGCTACTGTGGCGGTGGGTACTTGAGGCCAAGATGATCCGACGTGCACTGACAGGACTACTTTTGATTGCGAGTGTCTGCGCCTGGGCCAATCCCCCCGCAGCTACGGCCACACCGCAGCCAAAAGAAATACAGTTACAAGATCCCATGCCGGGGCAAGCGCTGCTGTATCTGGTGAGAATTTCCGGAGATATGGAGACAGTGACCGTGCTGGTGGATGGCGTTAAAGTGGCCACCATGCCACCGAATAGCTATACAGCCATCGGCGTCGCGCCCGGCGCCCGGCGGCTCATCGCCGCCACCCCCGCAGGCCAGGAGCGCATTACCGAGATCAGCGCACAGGCAGACGAACGGCGGTTTTTCTATCTGCTCGCGACTTTTTCGCGGCCGGCAGGAGACTTTGGCCAGTTTTTTGGTTTGCTTGGCGCTCTTGTTCAGGAGACCCTTAACCGCCCCACCGCTACCAACGGAAATCGCGTCTGGACAGAATCCCTGGAGCCAGAAGCGAAAGGCATGATGGAAGGCATGGCGCTTGCCTTACCGGACTAGCAACGCCTTTCGCATCCTTGCCAAGGCGTTCTCGGCCCCAGGCGAAGCTGTGTTATCGCAACTGGCGGGCCGCTGCAAAGACCTTCAATTCAACACGATGCTCAACCTGCGGGATACGAAATTGTGAAGCGCCTGCACAGCGTGCCCGATGATTTTGTGGCGMTCATCCGGATATTCAGCACAGCCGAAGGAGGACGTTCCACCCCGGCCTTTAACGGCATCCGCTGGGATTTTTCGTACGCCAGCGATCAAACCACAGATACCCTTTTCATGATTTATCCGGATTTTTACGATGCGCATGAAGACTCGCTGGCGGCCGATGCGCCTCTGCCTACAGGCGTCGAGCTACCGGCGCGAATGGTTGTATTGGCAGACGAAATGCGCGAAAAGGTCCATCGCGACCGCATTCAGGTGGGTACAACGTTTTATTGCCACGAAGGTCAAAGACGTGTTGCGCAAGGTCGTGTGCTGCGCCTCACCAATCTGTTTCTGCCGCGGGTAACAGGTTGACCACGGCCATTGGGCTCGCGCCGACTAGCCAAACTGGGCCTTCCAATTCCCGAGAGGCTTGAGGCGCGACTCGTTCGAAAGCGAACGGTGCCGTAGTGCTGTGGTGCTGAGGTGAGGCGACAACCTATCCAGCCACCCGATCCCGAATCTGCTGCAGCGCCGCCGGGTCATCCATCGTCGTCAAGTCCCCCGGATCCCTGCCCTCGCACACCGCCTGAATCGCGCGGCGCAGCATCTTGCCGCTGCGGGTTTTGGGCAGGGCTGATACGAAGTGCACGCGCGACGGGCGTGCCACTGCACCCAGATCACCGTCCACGCGTTTCATGATCTCGCCTTCCAGCTTCATCGCCGCCGCCTTGTCGGCCAGCACGCCCGAATCCTTGGGCACTGCAAAAGCCATGGCGACCTGGCCCTTGAGCTGGTCGGCCACGCCGATCACGGCCACCTCCGCAACGCCGGCATGGCCTGAAATGCTTTCTTCAATCTCTCGTGTGCCCAGGCGATGGCCGGCCACGTTGATCACGTCGTCGGTGCGACCCAGGATGAAGTAGTAACCGTCTTCGTCGCGAATGCCCCAGTCGAAGGTGCTGTAGACCTGCTTGCCGGGAACGCTCTTCCAGTAGGTGTTGACGAAGCGGGCGTCATCCTTCCAGATGGTTTGCATAAAACCGGGCGGCGTTGGGCCTTCGATGACGACGACGCCTTTTTCATTGGGCTGGGTCAGTTCTTCGCCGGTGGATTCGTGCAAGATTTTGACCTTGTAGCCGTACATGGGCACGCCGGGGCTGCCGAACTTGCTGGCCTTCTTTTCAACACCGTTGGCAATCGTGATGATGGGCCAGCCCGATTCGGTCTGCCAGTAGTTGTCGATGATGGGCACGTTCAGGCCCTCGCTGATCCAGCGGGCTGTCGGTTCATCAAGCGGTTCGCCGGCAAGGAAGAAGGCGCGCAGGCTGGAGAGGTCGTGCTTTTTCAGCAGGGCCGGGTCCTGCTTTTTCAGCACGCGCACGGCGGTGGGCGCGCTGAACATGCCGGTGACTTTGTATTTTTCGACCAGGCTCCACCAGATGGCGCCGTTGGGCTGCTTGTCCATGCCCTGCGTG
>NZ_JBFUBD010000286.1:0-3510 GCF_056405935.1 Polaromonas sp. P1_E3 | reverse complement strand
GGGCGATCAGCACACCGCCGGCATGCATGCCGACGTTGCGGGTCAGGCCCTCAAGCTTTTGGGCGAGTTCAAGCAGGGTGCGAACATCCTCTTCCTTGCGCTCGCGTTCGGCGAGGATCGGCTCCTGTTCCTTGGCTTTTTCAATCGTGATGTGCTGGCCCGGCTTGTTGGGGATCAGCTTGGAAATGCCATCACAAAAGCCATAGGGAAAGTCGAGCACACGGCCCACGTCGCGAATGGCGGCGCGCGCGGCCATGGTGCCGAATGTCACGATCTGGCTCACGGCTTCCTTGCCGTACTTGTCTTTCACGTAGTCGATCACGCGGTCGCGGTTGCTCTGGCAGAAGTCGATATCGAAGTCCGGCATGGAGACCCGTTCCGGATTCAGGAAGCGCTCGAACAGCAGGTTGTATTGCAGCGGGTCCAGGTCGGTAATCTTCAGCGAATAGGCCACCAGCGAGCCCGCACCGGAACCCCGGCCCGGCCCGACCGGGCAGCCGTTGTTCTTGGCCCAGTTGATGAAGTCACCCACGATCAGGAAGTAGCCGGGGAAACCCATCTTGAGGATGGTGTTGATCTCGAACTCCAGGCGCTTCACATACTCGGGCCGCTTCTGGTCGCGCACGGCCACGTCGCGGTAAAGGTGCGCCAGGCGCTCTTCCAGCCCCTCGAACGAAGCATGGCGGAAGTATTCGTTGATCGGCATGCGCACGCCGTTGACTTCCGGCGTGGGGTAGTCGGGCAGCATGGGCTTGCCCAGCTCCAGCGTGAGGTTGCAGCGCCGGGCAATTTCCACCGTGTTGGCCAGCGCGGTGGGTACGTCGGCAAAAAGCGCCGCCATCTGGGCGGCCGACTTGAAGTATTGCTCCCGCGTGAACTTGCGCACGCGGCGCGTGTTGCCCAGGATTTCGCCTTCCGAAATACACACCCGGGCCTCATGTGCCTCGTAATCGTCGTAGGTCAGGAACTGCACCGGGTGGGTGGCCACCACCGGCAGCTTGAGCCGCGCGGCCAGCTGGACGGCGGCCGCCACATGGCGTTCATCATCGGGGCGCTGGGCGCGCTGCAGTTCCAGGTAAAACCGGTGGGGGAAAAGGCCCGCAAAATACAGCGCGCACTCCACGGCGCGCGCGCTGTCGCCTTGCAGCAGCGCCTGGCCCACAGCGCCGCCTTGCGCACCTGACAGGGCAATCAGCCCTTCATTGAGTTCCTGCAGCCATTCGAGCTTGACCACGGCCTGGTCACGCACCACGTTTTTGGTCCAGGCGCGCGTCAGGATTTCGGAAAGGTTCAGGTAGCCCTGGCGGTTTTGCACCAGCAGCAGCAGGCGCGCGGCGGGCGCCCCGGCGTCCTTGCCCGGGACCTGCACCCACACATCAGCCCCGATGAGCGGCTTGACGCCCGCTCCGCGGGTTTCCTTGTAAAACTTGACGGTCCCGAACAGATTGCTGAGGTCGGTGATAGCCAGGGCCGGCTGGTGGTCCGCAGCGGCGGCAGCGACGACCTCATCGATGCGGTTGGTGCCGTCGACGACTGAAAATTCGGTGTGAAGGCGCAAATGGACAAACATGAGGCCATTTTAGGGCCGAGGCTGTCCGCTGAGGAGCCGCGGCACAGTGCAAGGACATGCATGCCTGCCTACAATCAAACGCATCATGCAAATCCTGAACATTGCAGCCTACAAATTCGTCGCGCTGACCCAGCCCGCGGCGCTGCAGGCCAGCCTGGCCGACCGGCTGCAAGGCCTTGCCATCAGGGGCACGGTGCTCCTGGCCGAAGAAGGCATCAACCTTTTCCTGGCCGGCCCGGCCGGCGATATTCATGATTTTTTGGCATGGTTGAAACAGGACGCGCGTTTTGCCGACCTGCAGGCCAAGGAAAGCTGGTCCGGCGCCCAGCCCTTTCGCAAGCTGCTGGTCAAAGTCAAGCCGGAAATCATCCGCATGAACCACCCGGCCGTGCAGCCTGCGGCAGGCCGCGCGCCGGCGGTGGACGCCACCACGCTCAAGCGCTGGCTGGACGCAGGCCATGACGACATGGGCCGCCCCGTCGTGACGCTGGACACACGCAATGACTTTGAAGCCGATGTCGGCACCTTCAAAAATGCCATCGACTGGCGCATCCGCAAGTTCACCGAGTTTCCCGAAGCCCTGCTGGCGCACAAAGAAGAGCTCGCCGGCAAGACCGTGGTGAGCTTTTGCACAGGCGGCATCCGTTGCGAAAAAGCAGCCATTCTGATGCGCGAAGCCGGCGTCGAAAACGTCTGGCAGCTTGAGGGCGGCATCCTCAAGTATTTTGAAGAAAGCGGGCGCGCGCATTTCGACGGTGAATGTTTTGTTTTTGACGAMCGCCGTGCCGTCGACCCGGAACTCAAACCCCAGGTCAACCCGCCCGCCAAGCCCTTGCACCCGTCCCCTGCCGCCCGCAGGCCCGAAGTTTTCGGGCTTTTGTCTGACAGCTGAGTCCAAAGCCCCGTGCGAAGCTTTTGAATCGTTCGCATCCCACATCCGCCCACCGTCCCCTACTTAACGGTAGCCACCATGCCCACAGACACCTCCCCCGCGCGCCACCAGGCCGCCCAGGCACTGCCTTCCCCGCTCGCCAGGCGCTTCAGCGCCGTGCGCCAGCAAACCGAGGCGCTGATCCAGCCCCTGAGCCCGGAAGACTGCCAGTTGCAGTCCATGCCGGACGCCAGCCCTGCCAAATGGCACCTGGCCCACCTGACCTGGTTTTTCGAGACCTTCATCCTTGAACGCTTTGAGCCCGGCTTCACGCCTTTCGATCCCGGCTTCCGGGTGCTGTTCAACAGCTATTACAACGGCGTGGGCGATAAATACCCCAGGCCCAAGCGCGGCCTGATCAGCCGGCCTTCGCTGGACGAAGTGCTGGCCTACCGCGCGCAGGTCAACCAGCGCATGCTGGCGGTGATCGCCGCCGTGGAAGCCAGGGCCGACGATGTTCAACGGCGGGAACTCACCGAATTGGTGACCCTGGGCCTGCACCACGAACAGCAACACCAGGAACTGCTGCTGACCGACATCAAACACGCGCTGTCTTTCAACCCCGCGCGTCCGGCCTACGTGAGCCGCTGGCCGCTGGCCGGCATACACCCGCAGCCGGTGGACTGGCTGCGCCACGAGGCTGGCCTGGTGGAGCACGGTTATGACAGGGCACGCGACGGCGAATTCGCCTTCGATAACGAAACACCGCGCCACAAGGTTTATGTCGCGCCCTTCGAACTGGCCAGCCGGCCGGTGACCAATGGCGAAATCATGGCTTTCATCGCCGACAAGGGCTACCAGCGCCCCGAGCTGTGGCTCTCCATGGGCTGGGACTGGGTCACCGAGAACAAGGTCAGCCTGCCGTTTTACTGGCAAGGCGATGAAGGCAGCTATCAGCACTTCACGCTCCAGGGCCTGATCGCCGTGGACCCGAACACGCCGGCCTGCCACCTCAGCTATTTTGAAGCCGATGCCTTTGCACGCTGGGCCGATGCGCGCCTGCCCACGG
>NZ_JBFUBD010000285.1:0-3515 GCF_056405935.1 Polaromonas sp. P1_E3 | reverse complement strand
ACACTGGAAGGCAGCCAGATTGTGGGCGAGCTCAAGTCCAGGCTGGCCAATTTCAAAATTCCGAAACTGTGCTTTGTGGTCAGCGAATTGCCTCGCAACACCATGGGCAAGGTCCAGAAGAACCTGCTGCGGGAGCAGTACAAAAACCTTTTTTCCCAGGTTGCCGTCTAGCGCCTGAGCAGCAACCCCTTGTTACGGGCCCCCGGAGCCCGGGGTTTTGGCCGGCCGGGTGCCGCGGGGGGGGGGGCGATCGCTATCGCGCTGGCAGGCCGGCTGCGCGTTGCCAACCTGAAAGCCGACCCTCTCCGGGGGGCAGAAGACCTGTAATGGGATGAGGCAGTCCAACGCCAGGCATAAAAAGTTCCCGCCGCTGCAGCCCTCTTATACAATTGCTCCGGTCTGATTTTTGCTTGTATTTTTGAGCACGTTTCCTGGTTTCACTTCCAAGTTTTAAGAGGAGTTGCGGACATTATGAAAAAGCATCTTGGGTATCTGGCGTTTTCGACCATCCTGGTAGCTGTGCTTGCCGGCTGTGGGAAAAAAGAGGAGGCCCCGGTAGCGGCTGCTCCGGCTCCCGCTGCAAGCGCGCCGGCCGCTGCCCCCGCCGAAGAGAAGGTGCTTAATGTCTACAACTGGCCCGACTATGTCGCCAAGGACATGATCGCCAATTTCGAAAAGGAAACCGGCATCAAGGTCAACTACCAGACCTTTGAAAACAACGAAGCGCTGCACGCCAAGCTGGTCGCCGGCAATACCGGCTACGACATCGTGGTGCCGGGCGCCGTATTTGCCAAGCCGCAGATCGACGGCGGCCTGCTCGCCAAGCTCGACAAGTCCAAGGTCGCCAACTACGGCAACCTCGACCCGGCCATCATGGAAAAGCTGGGCACCATCGATCCGGGCAATGCCTATCTCGTTCCCTGGGCCTGGAGCTTCACCACCGTCGGCATCAACAAGGCCAAGGTGACGAAGGCGCTTGGCTCCACGCCCATGCCTGAAAACGCCTGGGACCTGGTGTTCAACCCGGTCTACACCGCCAAGCTCAAGTCCTGCGGTATTGCCTACCTGGATTCGCCTACCGAAGTGCTGCCGCCCGCCATGCACTACCTGGGCAAGAATGCCTATTCGAACGATCCGGCCGACCACAAGGCAGCAGCCGAAATGCTCGCCAAGGTGCGCCCGCACATCCGCATGTTCTCCAGCACCATGATTGACGACCTGGCCGGTGGCAAAGCCTGCGTGGCCCTGGCCTGGGCTGGCGACATCAACATCGCCCGCGCCCGTGCCCTTGAAAACAAGAGCGGCAATGACGTCGAGGCCCTGTTGCCCAGCACAGGCGGCCTGATCTTCTTTGACACGCTGGCCATTCCGAAGGATGCCAAGCACCCGAATAACGCGCTGGCGTTCATCAATTACTCGCTGCGTCCCGAGGTATCTGCGTCTCTGACCAACGAGCTGGGCTACGCCACCGCCAACA
Organism: Polaromonas sp. P1_E3; assembly: GCF_056405935.1. Classification (NCBI taxonomy): domain Bacteria; kingdom Pseudomonadati; phylum Pseudomonadota; class Betaproteobacteria; order Burkholderiales; family Comamonadaceae; genus Polaromonas; species Polaromonas sp. P1_E3. Next base: position 2,038 of record NZ_JBFUBD010000285.1, on the reverse strand, counting down.
AGGCCAGCCTGGCCAACGTGAAGCCTGAGATTGCCAAGGACAAGGCGGTATTTCCCGATGCAGACAACCTGAAAAAAATGGTGTCTCCAGCCAGCTTCAGCAACGAAGCGCGTGAATCCATGAGCAATGTGTTCACGGCCTTCAAAAAAGGCAAGTGACGTTTACTGATCTCTGGCAAGCGCTGATTTCAGTGTGAACCCGGCTGTGCATGCAATATTGTGTGCACGGCTTTTTTTCATTTTGATCAAGGCAGGGAATCCTGTTCATGAATCTACCTCTCTCGGCCGGTGACGGGTTTTTGCGGACCGACCAGCTGGTCAAGCGCTTTGACGGCGTGGCGGCTGTGGATGATGTGTCCCTGTCCATCCACAAGGGCGAGATATTCGCCCTGTTGGGGAGCTCGGGCTGCGGCAAGTCGACTTTGCTGCGCATGCTCGCCGGATTCGAAAAGCCGACTTCCGGCGCGGTCTTCCTGGACGGTGTGGACATCGCATCGTTTCCGCCTTACGAGCGGCCCATCAACATGATGTTCCAGTCGTACGCGCTGTTTCCCCACCTGACGGTCTGGGACAACATTGCCTTCGGCCTCAAGCGCGAAGGCATGCCGAAGGGCGAGATCGAGGCGCGCGTGCAGGAGATGCTCAAGCTGGTTCAGCTTGAGACCTTTGCCAAACGCAAGCCGCACCAGCTTTCAGGCGGCCAACAGCAGCGCGTGGCGCTGGCGCGCAGCCTGGCCAAACGTCCCCAGCTGCTGTTGCTCGACGAGCCGCTGGGCGCGCTGGACAAAAAGCTGCGCGAGCGCACGCAATTCGAGCTGGTCAACATCCTGGAGTCCGTGGGTGTAACCTGCGTGATGGTGACGCACGACCAGGAAGAGGCCATGGCCATGGCCTCCCGTATCGCCGTCATGAGCCATGGCCGTGTCCTGCAGGTCGGCACGCCCAAGGAAATCTACGAGCACCCCAATTGCCGGTTTGTGGCTGACTTTATCGGCAACGTCAACATGCTGGAGGGTGAGCTCACGCTGGATGAGCCGGACCGCTGCGAAGTCACGACCGACCAGGGGGTGGTGAATGTCGGGCACGGCATCAGTGGCACGCTCGGAATGTCTGCAGCCATTGCCGTGCGTCCGGAGAAGATCCATATTGCCAAAACACGGCCGGATGTGAACGTCAACCTGTTCACTGGCAAGGTGCGGGAGATTGCCTACTTCGGCAGCTACAACACGTTTATCGTGGAAACTGCCAATGGCCGCACGGTGAAGATCACAGAGACCAACACGACGCGCCATGAGAGCTCCCTGATCACCTGGGATGACCGGGTGTTCTTCTGGTGGGACGACTCAGCGCCGGTGGTATTGACGCAGTAGCCGGCCCACAACAACACCTGTGCGATGAGAATTCCTTCCTGGCTACAACTCAACCTGGGGCGGCGCTTCGTGATCGGCGTGCCTTACGTCTGGCTGCTGCTGTTTTTTGTATTGCCCTTCCTGATCCTGCTGCGGATCAGCGTGACGGACATGGGCAATGGCGTGGACCCCTTTGCGCCGCTGATCGAGACGGTCGAAGGTTCCTGGCATGTCATGCTGCGCTACAACAACTACGCCTCGATCTTCATCGACAGCGCGGCCGATGCAGTGGGCGGTTTCGGCAACACCATTTACATGGAGGCCTACAAGACCTCGCTGAAGTACGCCTTGCTCACTACGCTGTCGTGCCTGGTGATCGGCTACCCATTTGCCTATTTCATCGCCCGGTCCCGGCCCGCCATTCGCCCGGCCCTGTTGATGCTGGTGATGCTGCCGTTCTGGACGTCCTTCCTGCTGCGCGTGTACGCCTGGAAGGGCATCCTGGCCGACCAGGGTGTGCTCAACAACCTGCTGATTTCGCTGGGCATCATCCAGGAGCCCATGGTGATGCTCTACACCGACGTATCCATGCTGGTGGGCATGACCTATGTGTATTGCCCCTTTATGATCCTGCCGCTTTACGCCAACCTGGTGAAGATGGACTTTCGCCTGCTGGAGGCGGCCCATGAC
>NZ_JBFUBD010000284.1:0-3527 GCF_056405935.1 Polaromonas sp. P1_E3 | reverse complement strand
AGGCGAAGTGAAAAGCGTGGGGGCCATCTACTTGAGGTTGTAGAAGGCGTCGCGGCCWGGGTAGGWCGCRATGTCACCCAGGTCTTCTTCGATGCGCAGCAGCTGGTTGTAYTTGGCSATGCGGTCCGAACGCGAGAGCGAGCCGGTCTTGATCTGGCCCGCATTGGTGCCCACGGCGATATCGGCAATCGTGGAGTCTTCGGTTTCGCCCGAGCGGTGGCTGATGACGGCGGTGTAGCCGGCGCGCTTGGCCATCTCGATGGCGGCGAAGGTTTCAGTCAGCGTGCCGATCTGGTTGATCTTGATGAGGATGGAGTTGGCGATCTGCTTGTCGATGCCTTCCTTCAGGATCTTGGTGTTGGTCACAAACAGGTCGTCACCGACCAGCTGCACTTTTTTGCCCAGGCGTTCGGTCAGTATTTTCCAGCCATCCCAGTCGCCTTCGGCCATGCCGTCTTCGATACTGATGATGGGGTATTTGTCGACCCAGGTGGCCAGGATGTTGGTCCATTCGGTGGCATCCAGGCTCAGGCCTTCGGCGCCCAGGACGTATTTGCCGTCCTTGTAGAACTCCGATGCTGCGCAATCGAGGCCCAGGGCGATTTGCTCACCGGCCACATAACCAGCCGCGTCGATGGCTTCCAGAATCATCTGGATTGCGGCTTCGTGGTTGGCCACATTGGGGGCAAAACCGCCTTCGTCACCAACGGCCACACTCATGCCCTTGTCGTGCAGGATTTTCTTGAGGGCGTGAAAGACCTCGGCGCCGTAACGCACGGCTTCACGGAAGCTGGGCGCGCCGACCGGAATGATCATCAGTTCCTGCAGGTCCAGGTTGTTGTTGGCGTGTGCACCGCCGTTAACCACATTCATCATGGGGACAGGCATTTGCATGGCGCCGCTGCCGCCGAAGTAGCGGTACAGGGGCAGGCCGGCTTCTTCAGCCGCTGCACGGGCCACGGCCATGCTGACGGCCAGCGTGGCGTTAGCGCCCAGGCGGGATTTGTTGTCGGTGCCGTCCAGGTCGATCAGCGTGCGGTCCAGGAAGGCTTGTTCGCTGGCGTCCAGGCCCAGCACGGCTTCGGAGATTTCGGTGTTGATGTGTTCGACGGCCTTGAGCACGCCCTTGCCGAGGTAGCGCGACTTGTCGCCGTCGCGCAGCTCAATGGCTTCACGCGAACCGGTGGACGCGCCCGAAGGCACTGCAGCACGGCCCATGACGCCGGATTCCAGCAGCACGTCGCACTCAACGGTAGGGTTGCCACGGCTGTCGAGAATTTCGCGGCCGACGATATCAACAATTGCGCTCATTAGGTTCCTTTTTTGTAGAGAGGGATCAGACCGGGGCGGCAACGCCTTCGACCAGGACCATATTGAAAAACTCGGTGGCACCAGCACGCTTGGCACGTGCGGCGCGGTACATCTCGTCGTCATAAAAGGCCTTGGCCTTTTCGTAGCTGGGGAAGCGCAGCATGGCGACGCGTGCGGGTTGCCAGGTGCCTTCCAGTGCCTCAAACTTGCCACCGCGCACCAGGTATTCACCCCCGGCGGCTGCCACCGCAGCGGGAGCGGCCGCCATGTACTGCTTGTACTGCTCGGGGTCGGTGATCTTCATGTCGACAATGATGTAGGCGAATGTCATGGCTTGTGTGGCTTCTGGGGATGGATTGCCGGCTCAGGCGTTGAAGTTGTTTTCGAGGAAGCCGTTTTTCTTGGTGACACGATCCAGCTCGAGCAGTGTTTCCAGCAGCGCCTTCATGTGCTTGAGCGGCACAGCGTTGGGACCGTCACACAGGGCCTTGGCCGGGTCGGGGTGGGTTTCCATGAACAGGCCAGACACGCCGACGGCCACTGCGGCACGCGCCAGCACCGGCACCATCTCGCGCACGCCGCCGCTGCTGGTGCCCTGGCCGCCGGGCAGTTGCACCGAGTGGGTCGCGTCAAACACGACCGGCGCGTTGGTCTCGCGCATGATGGCCAGGCTGCGCATGTCGCTGACCAGGTTGTTATAGCCAAAGCTGGCGCCGCGTTCGCAGGCCATGAAGTTGTCTTCCGGCAGACCGGCCGCCTTGACGGCCGCGCGCGCCTTGTCGATGACGTTCTTCATGTCGCCGGGGGCCATGAACTGGCCCTTCTTGATATTGACCGGCAGGCCGGACAGCGCGACGGCGTGGATGAAGTCGGTCTGGCGGCACAGCAGCGCCGGTGTTTGCAGCACATCGACGACCTTGGCAACCTGCGCGATCTGGTCTTCGGAGTGGATGTCGGTCAGCACCGGTACGCCAATGTCCTTTTTGACCTTGGCCAGAATCTCCAGTCCTTTCTCCGTGCCCAGCCCGCGAAAGGCCGTCTCGCTGGTGCGATTGGCCTTGTCGAAACTGCTTTTGAAGATAAAGGGAATGCCCAGTGAGGAAGTGATTTCCTTGAGCGTGCCGGCGGTGTCCATCTGCAGCTGCTCGGACTCCACCACGCAGGGGCCGGCGATGAGGAAAAACGGGTGATTCAGGCCAATGTCAAATCCGCAGAGTTTCATGGTCAGGCTACCGCCTTGAGAGGCTTGGCCGCAGCTTTCGGGTCCTGGCCTGCTGTGGCGCGCTGCTTGAGTACGGCCGCGATATAGGCATTGAACAGCGGGTGGCCGTCCCAGGGGGTGRACTTGAACTCGGGGTGGAATTGCACGCCGACAAACCAGGGGTGGACGTCTTGCGGCAGTTCGACGATCTCGGTGAGTTGTTCGCGCTGGGTCAGCGCGGAAATGACCAGGCCCGATGCGCGCAGGGCATCGAGGTAATTCACATTGGCCTCATAACGATGGCGGTGACGCTCGGTCACCACGTCGCCATAAATCTTGTGGGCCAGCGTGCCCTTGGCGACGTCCGAGCTTTGCGCACCCAGGCGCATGGTGCCGCCCAGGTCGGATTTGGCGTCGCGTGTCTTGATGGTGCCGTCGGCGTCTTTCCACTCGGTAATCAGCGCAATCACCGGGTGCGGTGTTGCCGGGTCGAACTCGGTGCTGTTGGCGTCCTTGAGGCCGGCAACGTGGCGCGCAAATTCGATGGTGGCCACTTGCATGCCCAGGCAGATGCCCAGGTAAGGCATCTTCTGCTCGCGGGCGAAGCGGGCCGCGCAGATCTTGCCTTCGACGCCGCGTATGCCGAAGCCGCCGGGCACCAGGATGCCGTCAAAACGCGCCAGGCGCGAGACGTTGTCTGGCGTGATGGTTTCGGAGTCCACATATTCGATGACCACTTTGGCATGGTTCTTCATGCCGGCGTGGCGCAACGCTTCATTGAGCGACTTGTAGCTGTCAGACAGGTCGACATATTTGCCGACCATGGCGATGTGCACTTCGGTCTGCGGGTGCTCGGTTTCGTAGACCAGGTCGTCCCAGCGCTTGAGGTTGGCTGGCGGGGTGTTCAGGCGCAGCTTGTCGCAGATCAGGCCGTCCAGGCCTTGCTCGTGCAACATGCGGGGGACTTTGTAAATCGTGTCGACATCCCACATGGAGATCACGCCCCATTCAGGAA
>NZ_JBFUBD010000283.1:0-3571 GCF_056405935.1 Polaromonas sp. P1_E3 | reverse complement strand
TACCAGAACCGCCAGCAGCGTGACCCAGCCGGCCACCACCACGCTGGTCCAGAGGCTGGCCAGCATGGGGCCGTCGGCAAAAAGCCCAGTGCGTCCGGCCTTGCTGCCAAAAAACCAGTCGAACGTGAAGCCACGCCAGGGCGGCGCCGGGTAGGGCGCATCGTTAAAGGCAAATACCGCGACCACGACCAGCGGCAGGAACAAAAAGGCGAAGAAAACCAGTGCGTACGCGACCGTGCCGGCACGCAACCAGGCAGGGCGGGGCAGGGAGGCGATCATGCAGTGCCCTTCATCATGACCGCCGCATCACTTCGCCGAATTTTTGGCCTGTGAGTTTTAAGCCCAACCAAACAATTGCAGTAGACAGACCCAACAGCAAGAAGCCAAAGGCCGCGCCCTGCTCCCAATTAAAGCGCGTAATGAACTGCGTGTAAATCTGCTCGGTGAACCAGAGAGAGTTCTTGCCGCCCAGCAGCGTGGGCGTGAGGTAGTTACCCAGGGTCAGCATGAAGACCACGATGCAGCCGGCGAGAATGCCTGGCGCGGCATGCGGAATGACGATTTGCCGCAGGATGGAAGGGCCATTGCCGCCGAGGTCATAGGCGGCCTCGATCAGCGTGTCGTCCAGGCTTTCAAGCGCGCTGATCAGCGGCACCACCATGAACAGCATGGACGTGTAGACCAAACCCACCAGGATCGTCGCGTCGCGATAGAGCAGTTCCACGGGCGCGTCGGTGAGGCCGAATTGCACCAGCACGGCGGGCAGCACACCCGATTCGCGCAGCAGAATCATCCAGCCCAGTGTGCGTACGGTTTCGCTGACCCAGAAGGGAATCAGGCACATCACCAGCAGCAGTGACTTGGCCCGGCCGCGCACCAGCTTGGCAATCGTCCAGGCGATCGGGAAGGCCAGCAGCAGGGTGATCAGCGTGGCCAGGATGGACATGACGGCCGTACGCACAAAGGTGTGCCAGTACAGCGGCTCGTCGATAAAGGTGCGGTATTGCGCAATGCTGGGCGCATATTGGCGCGGTGCGATGCGTTCGCGCAGCGACAGGATGGCAAGATCAATGTGCGGCAGCACGATCAAGCCGACCAGCCAGATCAGCGCCGGCGCCAGCAACAACAGCAGGATAAGTTTTGCCTGTGCCGACGCGGGTCCGGCATTTGCTGGGGGCATGGCGGCTGTGGCTTGCATGGTTTGCCGGCGCTAGGCGCCGGTTGTCCCGAAACAGGTGGCTTGCGCAGGGTCGAAGCTGAAGGCCACCGTTTCACCGACACGCAAGTCGGCAAAACGGCCGGTCTGCGGCAACGCGATGCGAAATTCCGTGCGGCTGCTGGTTTCGCGCAGCAAGACGGCCGAATTGGCGCCGTCAAACAGAAGGCTTTCGACTTGGCCGGCGTAGGACGTATGGGCAGCGGGAAGTTCCGTAGCGTCTCGGGCCAGGCTGATCGCCTCGGGCCGTACAAACGCCTGCACGGCCTGGCCGGACACGATTTTGCCGATGGCGCGGGCATGCATGGCAAGGCCCTGGCTGTTTGCCAGCGCCACCACGCTACCAGCTTCCGCGCCTGAAGCGGCACTGCCTGACAGCTTGTTGTTGGCGCCCACAAAGCCCGCGACGAAAGGCGTTTGCGGCTGGTAGTACAGCTCTTGCGGTGTACCCACCTGCTCAAAGCAGCCGGCATTCATGACGGCGACATGGTCGGACAGCACCAGCGCCTCTGACTGGTCGTGCGTGATGTAAACGAAGGTGGTGCCGAAGGCGGCCTGCAGTTGCTTGAGCTCGACTTTCATGTGCTCGCGCAGCTTTAAATCCAGCGCGCCCAGCGGTTCGTCGAGTAGCAGCAGCGTGGGTTCGAGCACCAGGCTGCGCGCGATCGCCACGCGCTGCCGCTGCCCGCCCGACAGCTGGTCGACGCGCTTGTTTTGCATGCCAGGCAGGCTCACGCGTTCGAGCATGGCGCCGACTTTGGTGTTGATGTCGCTGCGTGAAAGGCCGCGCCGCGCGAGGCCATAGCCGACGTTTTCACCGACCGACATCATGGGGAACAGCGCCAGGTGCTGGAACACCATGTTGACGGGCCGCTGGTTGGGCGGCACGCCGTTCATGGGTTTGCCGCCGATATGGATCTGGCCCGCATCGGGCGACAGGAAGCCGGCAATCATGCGCAGCAGCGTGGTCTTGCCGCAGCCCGACGGGCCGAGGATGGAGAAAAAGCTGCCGCGCTCCACGGTAAAGGACAAGTCCTTGACCGCGGGCTGGCCGGCGTAGGTTTTACCGACGTGTTCGGCTTGAAGGTCTGCGTGCATGGGTGACGCGCCTGCTTTAGCCATCTATCGCGATCGCCAGCGGACGGATGCTGGCACGCACAGAGCGAAATGCCAGTGAAAGCGCGGAACCGGCTTTGCCGGGCCGCAGATTTCGTCCCCCTGGGGGGAAGGCGCGAAGCGACTCAGGGGGGCTACTCAATTAGCTGCTTTCACGCGGTCCAGGACGCGGCCTTCGATGTCTTCAATTCCAGCAGGCACTGCGGGGTACCACTTCACGTTTTTCAACGCGGCTTCAGGGAAGCTGGCGGCGAACTGGGCCTTGAGCTTGGGGTCGGCCAGCTGGTCGGCACCCTTGGAGGCGGTGAAGTTGCCGGCAGAACCCGCCACCTTGGCGGCGATCTCAGGGCGCATGTTGAAGTTGATCCAGGCGTAGGCGGCGGCGTCGTTGCGGCCTTTGGCGGGGATGGCAAAGGTGTCGATCCAGCCGAGTGCGCCCGACTTCGGTGCGATGTATTGGATTTCAGGCTTTTCCGCGTTCAGCTTCCAGCCGCCCGTGTCCCACATCATGGCGCCCACCACTTCGCCGGCGCGCATGCCGTTGAGCAGCTGGTCCTTGTTGTCCCAGTAGAACTTGATGTTGCTCTTGCAGGCAATCATGGTCTTGCCGACTTCGTCCATCAGCGCGCCGTAGGCTTTCGGGTCCTTGTACAGCGCAAACGGGTCTTTGCCGGATGCAAAGGCGAAGGCCAGCAAGGTGGGGCGCTTCAGGCGCACGGCGGTTTTGCCCTTGACGTCAGCCTTGCACAGGTCCGGGTAGTCGGTCATTTTGGCCAGCTTGGTGTTGACAACGAGGCCATCGGTACCCCAGATGTGCGGCAGGCCATAAACCTTGCCATCGAGCGTGGTGTTTTTCTTCGTGGCTTCCAGCATGGACGGGATGAACAGATCAGACTTGATCTTGCTGAGGTCCATGGGCTTGTAAATGCCGAACTCCTGCTGCGGGCCGGTGATGCGGTCTTGCGAGGGCTGGGCCAGGTCAAAACCGGCGCCGCCGGTGGCACGCAGCTTGGAAATCATTTCTTCGTTGTTCGAGAGGGTCAGCTCAACGTCGATGCCGGTTTCTTTCTTGAACTGCGCTACGACATCGGCGGGGACATAGTCGGCCCAGGTAATCAGCCGCAACTTCTGGTCTTGTGCCCAGGCGGGGCTGGCCATGCTTGAAACAACGAGGCCGGCTCCGAGAATGTGGCTCATCAGACGGGATAATTTCATGTTGGCTTTTCCTTGGGTTATCAG
>NZ_JBFUBD010000282.1:0-3576 GCF_056405935.1 Polaromonas sp. P1_E3 | reverse complement strand
GCCTTTGTAATCGGGCGCCATGAATTGTGGCTTGAGCTCCATCTCGGATTCCCGTCCCGGCTTGCGCAAGTGCTGCGCGGGCAGAGGCGGCTCGGGGTAATTTTTCTTGCCGGCCTGCACCGCTTTCTTTTCCTTGCTGGATGAAGCCTGACGCTCAGCTTTTTTCTCCTGGTCTTTGCTGTCCTGCTCGCGCTGGATTTTTTGCTGCTTCGCACTGACGGCACCTGCATCTGAACTTACGCTGGCACGTGCAGCGGGACGGGAAGATGCAGCAGAAGGCGAGGACCTTGAAGAAGCTTTGGCTTTGGGCATGACAGGCTCCTGAAATGAATGCATGGAAACCCAAATCTAGACGTGACCCGGACCCCGCTTTGTAGGAAATATTCCCGGTTTCCTCCCGGCCTTGCCCTTGGTCGGCGGCGCGCGAATCTTGCACAATCAATGAATCTCTTTATCGCAGCCTCTATTGCCGCCCTCCCCGCGCGCTTCATGCAAAACCGACATTTTTTCCAGCTCATCGCCATGTCCGCCCTCTGGGGCGCATCATTTCCCCTTCTGCGCATCGCCAGTCCGGCCCTGGGCCCATGGGTTGTTGCCGGTGTGCGCTGCGTGCTGGCGGCCATGGTGTTGTCGGTGTTGATGTATGGACTACGGGAGCGATGGCCGGCGCGCAACGCCTGGCCCAGCCTGGCGCTGCTCAGCACGCTGACGGTGGTGATCCCCTTTGTGCTGTTCAACTGGGCCGCGCTGGTGATCCCGTCGGGCTATTCCGCTGTGCTGAATGCCACAGTACCGCTTTTCGGCGTATTGAGCGCCGCCGTGATGGGGGAGGAAAAACTCACCCGCCGCCGCCTTCTGGGCTGCATGGTGGGCTTTGCCGGCGTCGCGTTGCTCGTGCAGCTGGGCCCGGTTACCGTCACGCCGCAGGTGGTGCTGGCCGCACTGGCTTGTATCGCGGCCTCCGCCAGCTACGGCGTGGGCGCCATCTTGATGAAGCGGGCCACCATGGCCCATTCGCCACTCCCGGCTTCCGCTGCGGTGCATATCGCGGCCGCGTTCATCCTGCTCGTACCCACAGCCGCAGCAGCACCTGCGATGAATGCCACGCCTGCCGCCCTGGTGGCAGTAGCAGTGCTGGGCATGATCACTTCGGGCTTCATGTACTGGATCAGCATGCGGCTGATGCGCGAGATTCCGGCAAGTGCAGCCACTTCAGCCGCCTTCATGATTCCCCTCTTCGGCGTTACCTGGGGCGGGATTTTTCTTGGTGAACCGGTCACGGCCAGCATGCTGCCGGGCTGCTTGCTGGTATTGACGGCCACAGCACTGGTCACCGGCTTTAACCCGTTCCGGGGTGCACCGCCCGAGCCCTGAAGCTGAGCTGCGTCAGCTTCGGCTGCGCATGATGTCGGGCATTGTCACCGAGACATCGGCGTTCTGGGCACGTTGCCGCAGCGCGTGCTCCATCACCACCAGGGCCAGCATGGCCTCGGCAATCGGCGTGGCGCGGATGCCGACGCAGGGGTCATGCCGGCCTTTGGTTACCACCTCGGTGGGCTTGCCGGCCGTGTCGATCGACTGGCGCGGCGTGATGATCGAGCTCGTCGGCTTGATGGCAATCGACACCTCCAGGTCCTGGCCGGTGCTGATGCCGCCCAGCACGCCGCCAGCGTTGTTGGACTGAAAGCCTTCGGGCGACAACGAATCGCCATGCGTGGTGCCGCGCTGCGTCACGCTGGCAAAACCGGCGCCGATTTCAACGCCCTTGACGGCGTTGATGCCCATCATGGCGAAAGCAATGTCGGCATCCAGCTTGTCAAACAGGGGCTCACCCAGGCCCACCGGCACGCCGCGGGCGGTGACACGAATGCGCGCACCGCAAGAATCGCCCGCCTTGCGCAGCGCGTCCATGTAGTCTTCCAGTTTCGAGACGTCAGCGACCGGCGCGAAGAACGGGTTGCCCGGCACGTGTTCCCACGACTCAAACGGAATCGCGATGTCACCGATCTGCGTCATGCAGCCGCGAAACGTGGTGCCGTATTTTTCGGCCAGCCACTTCTTGGCCACTGCGCCAGCGGCCACCATGGGTGCCGTCAGGCGGGCCGAAGCACGGCCACCGCCGCGCGGATCGCGCCGGCCGTATTTGTGCAGATAGGTGTAGTCGGCGTGGCCTGGGCGGAAGGTTTCCAGGATGTTGCCGTAGTCCTTGCTGCGCTGGTCGGTGTTCCTGATCAGGAGGCAAATGGGGGTGCCTGTGGTCTTGCCCTCGTACACGCCGGAAAGAATTTCCACCGCGTCGGGCTCATTGCGCTGGGTTACATGCCGRCTGGTGCCTGGCCGGCGGCGGTCCAGGTCACCCTGGATGTCGGCCTCACTCAAGTCCATGCCGGGCGGACAGCCGTCAATCACACAGCCAATGGCCGGGCCGTGGGATTCACCAAAGTTGGTGACTGCGAATAGGGTTCCGAAGGTATTTCCGCTCATGGGGGGATTATCCCAGAGGGGGCTGAGGCGTCACGGCCAGCCTGATTCAGGTCCGCCGTGGGCAAGCCTCCCCAGTGCGGGTAACACGGGTTTCTCGGGGTGATGTCAATCCGATGCCGAAGGAGCCAGTCCTTTCGGCAAAAAAGTGACAGCGGGAAAGTCGCTGCGCCAGAACATTGCCGATGTTATTGGAGCGCCCCAGGATTCAGCGTAGGCAAGCACATCGCCTCGCTGCAATCGTTTGCGCTTTAATCGCAACTGATACTTTTCCAGGTTTTCGAAGGGCAACGGATCTCCTTTTTGATAGAAGTCCCAACCTGGGTTGTCACTCATTACGCGTACAAAGCGCAACAAAGCGCCTTGGGAATAAGCTGAAAATTCGTTGAGCGCGTCCTTCTTGCAATCATCCGCGGTACTTCGAATTGAAATCACATCGAAGCGAAACGTCGACTGCGCATAGGCTGGCACGTAATTGTCCCCCGCAGACAAGTGAGGCATAAAAACCGTTAACCCAGGCGCGTTAACCGGTGACCAGAGAACGAGCGGCAGCGCGCCTTGCTCTTCCGCGTACGGCTGTTCAGGCAAGACAAACGGGGTCGGGCAGCTATGGACCCGCATGGGTGGATAGCGATCAAAGGCCTGTGCAACCTCGGCCACCGGTGCCTTGATCACAGACAGATTGAAGAACGGTCGATCCAGAACAGACATGATGCGAACGTTTTGTTGCTTGGCGGCACTGGGACTACGCGAACTCGCCGTGGCGCAGTGCAACTTCGCCCTGCAGAAGGACGCGTAATGTGAACTTGAGCGGGAAGACCTGAGACTCTTTCATGCGCAGCGCGGCCGCAACCGCCTTGCGTTCCTTTTTTGCCTGCGGGTACTCGGTCGAGGGAACAAAGATGTGCTCGTTTTCATGCAGCAGCACTCCATGCCCAAACTCGAGATCGCCAGCCGTGGTCACGCCAACAAAGCCGGTGAACGTCTGGCCTGAGGAAGCCAGGAAATCGGCAGCAACAGACAAGGCGTAAAGGTCGGGACCCATCATCTTCGCAGGATGAGGGCGAACCCAGGTTTCGTCCTGCTCTTCATCCC
>NZ_JBFUBD010000281.1:0-3578 GCF_056405935.1 Polaromonas sp. P1_E3 | reverse complement strand
TTGCAGCGGTATCCCAGGTGGGTGCTCTCGGAGGTAGGCCAAGTAGCACCGCGGCACATGCAAGCTCTCCCAACTGGTCTCGGCTTGAAGCGTCAATCCATCTTTTTACAAATGCGTCGTACCCCGATTGCGATAGGTGCGACGCGAAGCCTTGTATCAACTCCTGAACTGCAGGCCGCGCGCTCTCACCGTGTCGCCTGAACAAATCGCTTGCAAAGTCATTTCCGACTATGGTGCGCGCGAGCGAAGTCCCTAGCGCTCGCCGGCTCTCAAATTGATCAAGCTTCTCCAGCACGTGTTCAAGTCCGACCCGTGCTAGAAATTCAGCTGCGTTCAGCCGATCTTGCTCAAGAGCGTCCTGTTCCCGCTTCCAGTCAGTGCTCGTGCCAAATGGTCTTTCAGGCCAGAACGCGAAAAGCCAAGCGTGTGCTTCGACAGGGTTCATTGGCATCAACGCTTCGTAGAGGCGCTTCAAACGCTCAAGCGTCGCCTCCGTGTACACCCACCCGATTTCCTTATCGCTGTCAACGAACTGGTTATGGTGATGTAGCAGCTTCCGCAGACCATCGCGAAGCTTGAGACGCTGTGGCGCCGGGAAGGCTTCGATGGCTTCTTCGATGCCTGTGAGCACCAACTCGGAGACATCCGGCGTCAGTTGCTTCAGATGACCCAGTAGAGCCATCCACCGAAGCGCATCGTCTCCAGCAAGCCCAAGTAACTGCCGCGCAGCCACTTGAACGTCCGTCCAGTAGTCCGCGACCATGACTGCCTGCATGCGATCCTTGGGCGCCCATTCGCGCATCGATGGGCGATGTGACATATGAATCACTCCACCATCGCGTGAAAAGAGCGTCTCGCAGAGGTTGGCGGTAACCGCCGGACGTTCTTTAGCCAGCTGAGCCAGGAGCGCGTGACGATCTGCCGCCGTCGCTCCACATTGCGGTTGCATTGGATTGAGCATCGCGGCGAGAGATGCCGCCGGCCGATTGGACCAACGCCCTCCCGGATCGACCTCAGCGAGACCAGCAAGGATTCGCGCGACCCTGCCAACATAGGCCGGCGCCCATCCGAGCGTTTCAAGTGCCCACAGTAGATCTGCGTGCAAGCAACCGCCGTGCTCTCCCTCGCTCTCAAACAAGTCAAGGATCTGGGGCCGCTCTGCGCGAAGGTCTTGCTCGAGGGCCGCCAAAAAGCGTTCGGGCGACGCCTCCGCCAACTCCGTCAGCTCACCTCGAACTCTGCGCCAAAAATCGAGCTCAGCGCTGTATTCAAAAACGCCATGGACTGCTCGGTCAGCCCAATCCGTTGCTCGAACGCCCGAATAGCATGGCTGCCGGTCGTCACCTCGGGTCGCCATGATGAGTATCCCGTCGGCAATGCCTTTCCGGAGCGCTTCGCTGTGCTTTCGTCGCTTGCCATGCATGCCGGCGAGCCAACGCTCATCGGACGGCAACTCGAAACGCGTGTCTGGTTCCAGCAGAACCTTTTCGCCCGAGGCGATCAGGGTCTCCAAGTTCTCCGTCCGAAGGTACGGCTCAAGTCGCTTCCAAGCTTCCTGTCGGCTGTGCACGCGCCATTCGCTTCCCGCACGAGTCATCAACGGGTTTGCCCCCAGCGTCCAAGAGCCAACAGCAGCTTCAAACCGACCGTAGTCACAGCCGCCTATGGCACTGACTATCGCTTGATCGGCTTCATTTTCTCCGTCCCAAGTGCCAACGAGAATGACGGCTGCCACGGTGGGCGCCACGCCAGGAACGGCCCAGTCTGGAGGCGGTGGTCCAGACCGCAAAAACGTCCGGCGAACGCGTTCCAGGCTCGCGTCGGCGTCATAGCATCGTTGAAACGCATCGTTGCGCTCAACGCCTTGCTTCTCAACCCAGTCGATGAGTTGCCGCATATTCGGCGACGGCAGGGTGATCGCCTTGGGGGAGCCGGATCCCGGCCGCAGCGTTCGGATAATCGTGTGTAGGTGAGCATTCGAGGGCAGCGGCGTCGAAGGCCCATCCATCAGCAAAACATATCGCTCACCTGTGGCGGCGACTTGCCTCAGTGCATCTTGGTCGTCTACGCAAAGACATCTGGCCCAAACTGATTCCTGTTGGTCAAATGGAAGTGCAGAGACGCACGACCCAATGAACGCTTCCCCTTCCTCCTGGCTCATCGTTTCGAGCTCAATCGTCACCGGGTCCGACAGCAATATGCGGGTGACGATATCGATCTGCGCCTGTCGTCCAAGCAAAGTACCTGCCGGGTCAAACTCTGGCTGGGTGGCCAGGCGATAGTCGTCGAGCGAGCCCTGCAGACTGCGAACGCCTTTTGGAGTGAGAGCGGCCATCTGGCCGAACCAAACAGCGACTGGCGGTGACACCTCCAACCACTGCACCAGATCTTCTGCGTCGAACGCCAAGACTTCTTTCCAGCGTTTTTCGCGGTTCCTGGTGCTCGCCCACTTTGCCTTTCCTGGCCATGTTCGCGGCGTCACAAAGACGAAGCTCGTCGAAGCCGGGTCAACGCCTACCGGATCACCGCTACGCTTCTCGTAGTCTTCGTCCGCCTTAGCCCTGATTTCCTTATTGGTGCCAAGCTCCCACACAGACGAACCACCAGGGATTCCCCCAAATGATTCAACGATGTCGACCACGCCGTCATAGCCAGCCAACCGCACGGCCTCATCTGCTGGGAAATTCACAGTGCGTGGCGCCCGGACCAGTGCCCAAACAAGCAGCCGCATCAAGCGCGGGAATTCTGCCGGCGCCGTGTAGCGACTGGCCCAAATATTCAGATGCTCAGCCCTGACAAATCCGTACATGCGGTCCTCCACCTATGCCTCTGTTGACTGTCCAGCCATGCCTGCCAGAGCAGGACGCCCGCCATGCGGTACTTCGCTGACTGTTGAATTCCGTCGAAATCTGATCCACTTAACGCAGTAATTTTCACCCAATATTGACCCACGTAGGCACTACYCTGCTTGTTTTAAAAGCAGAGGGAAATTAGGAGTGATAGACGTGCGAMATTGAATGTCATCAGGCGTTGGGCATTGCGAAATCAGATGTCCTTCGCGAGATCGCAAGGCGTACAGGCCTGGCTCGCAACACTGTGAAGAAGCACCTGCGATCGGAAGAGCGCTAGCCCAAGTACCTAAGGCRGGTCAGCTCAAGCAAGCTCGATCCCTACGCCGAGAAGCTGRCCACCTGGCTAGTGATCGAGACAACAAAATCGCCGAAACAGCGACGCACCTTGAGGCAGATTCACATAGACTCAGCCCAAAAAGGAGAAAAGCAAGAACTTATCGTGAGCACCTGCTCACAAAGAGTGTGGGTCAATATTCGATGGAAAACTCGGGTCAGACTTCAGCGGAATTCAACATTCCGTCCACTGAAGGAGTTCAAGACCGTCCACACGCAGCAGAGTATCTTGAGATATGTTCCAGTAACTTCGACGAAAGAACCTTGCCATGCGAACGCATTTTTTCAACGCTCTTGCACTCGCCTTACCGATAGCCCTCTCCGCCTGCGCAGCAGGCCCCGCTGTATCAACACCGGCATCTGCGCCGCCAAGCGGTGCTTGCAACGCCGCAC
>NZ_JBFUBD010000280.1:0-3601 GCF_056405935.1 Polaromonas sp. P1_E3 | reverse complement strand
GATCACGCCCAAGTCGGTTCGCTTGCGCAAGCGCCACCTCAAGGAAAGCGATCGCAAGCGCGCAGGCCGCTCTTAATGAGCCCCCACGCTTTTCACTTCGTGTAATGCGCTGCCCCCCGAGGGGGCCGCTGCGCCTGCGGTCCGGCGAAGCCGGTCCCGCGGCCCCTGCTGGTAACGGAACAGGGGCTTCCGAGTAGCAGGGTGAATCGCTAGCAACCAGGCCGCTGTGTGTGTATGCTCCAGCGGCCTTTTTTATATTTGCATATCAGCCTGAATTGATTGCACGCTTATGAAACTCACGCATTCCAGAGCCGTCTTCCTGATGATCCTCGTGACCCTGATGTGGTCGATTGCCGGTGTGGTCACGCGCCACCTGGAGTCGGCGCGCAGCTTTGAAGTCACCTTCTGGCGCAGCTTTTTTACGGTGATTTCATTGCTGGTGATCCTGCCGTTTTTCCAGGGCAGGGCGGTTTTCTCCAAGATTCGCAATGGCGGTGCGGCCTTCTGGCTGTCGGGCGTTTGCTGGAGCGTGATGTTTACAGCCTTCATGGTGGCGCTTACGCTCACCACGGTGGCCAATGTGCTGGTGACGATGGCGGTCAGCCCCTTCATCACCGCCTTGCTGGCGCGCGCGTTCATCGGCCACCGGATTCCCCTGCGGACCTGGCTGGCCATCGTGATGGCTGGCGCGGGCATTGCCTGGATGTATGGAGGGCAAATGGACCTGTCCAGCCACATTGGGGGCACGCTGGTGGCCCTGATGGTGCCCCTGGCCAGCGCCAGCAACTGGACGGTGGTACAGCACAGCCGCGCCCACGGCAAAAACGTCGATCTGGTGCCAGCGGTTCTGCTGGGGGCGGTCATTTCAACGCTGGTGACCTTGCCGCTGTCATTTCCGTTTTCTGCCACGGCTCATGACGTGGGGCTGCTGGCCGTGCTGGGTCTGTTTCAGCTGGCCATTCCCTGCGTGCTGTCGGTGATGTGCGGCGGGGTGCTCAAGGCACCTGAAATCGCCTTGCTGGCGTTGCTGGAAGTGATCTTTGGCATTTTGCTGGCCTGGTTTGGCGCGGGCGAGGTGCCTGGTGCGAGTGTTTTGACCGGCGGAGCACTGGTGATTGGTGCACTGGTGGTCAATGAGCTGATTGGATGGAGGCAACGGGCATGAATGCAGACCTGAAAACCGACGTGATCGTGGAGCAGCGCGGCAACGCCGGGCTCATCACCCTGAACCGGCCCAAGGCACTGAATGCGCTGTCCCTGCAGATGATCCGGGATTTGTCGAAAGCGCTGATCGCCTGGCGCGATGATCCGTCGGTGCTTGTGGTGGCGATCCGCGGCACCAACAAAAAGGGCCAGCCCGGAACGCCCGAGGGCCTGTTCGGCGGTTTTTGCGCGGGGGGCGACATCCGGTTTTTCCATCAGGCGGTGATGAGCGGCGATGCCTCGCTGGAAGACTTCTTTACCGAGGAATACGCTCTCAACCATCTGATCCATAACTACCCCAAGCCCTACATCGCCTTCATGGATGGCGTGGTCATGGGTGGTGGCATGGGCATCAGCCAGGGCGCAAAAGTACGCATCGTGACCGAGCACACCAAAATGGCCATGCCTGAAACGAACATCGGCCTGTTTCCGGATGTCGGCGGCGGCTATTTCCTGAGCCGCTGCCCCGGCCACGCCGGCGAGTACCTGGCACTCACGGGTGATGTGATCGGCGCAGATGAGGCCATCGGCTATGGCCTGGCTGACGTCAAGCTGGAGGCGGCCCGCCTGCCGGCGGTCTGGAATGCCCTGGGCTGCCAGACCTTTGCCTCCATTGCTGATGCCGATCAGTGGGTTGCTACTGAATTGATAGCTGGTGGCGCACATCCAGTAATGGCTACAGGCCAATTTGATGCGTATTTTTCCTTGCCAAGGGTCAAACACATCGTGGACGCGCTGGAAGCCTCAACCGACGCCTGGGCGCTGAAAACGGCTGCCACCTTGCGCAAGCGTTCACCGCTGATGCTGCATGTGACGCTGGAGCAAATCCGCCGCGCGCGCACCATGACACTGGCCGACAACCTGCGCATGGAGCGCGACATGGTGTACCAGTGCTTTCATCTGCGGCCCGGTGCGGCCAGCGAAACGGTAGAAGGTATACGCGCACTGGCCGTCGACAAGGACTACAAACCGCAGTGGAACCCCGCGCGCATCGAAGACGTGAAGCCGGGCATGGCCGACGCTTTTTTTGTCAGCCCCTGGCCGGCGGACGAACACCCGCTGCGCGGGCTCTGAGTCGTTTGCTCAGGGACGGGCGACGCGCCAGGAATTCATGACGTTGTCGCCGGTCTTGTCCCCGGGCTTGGCGTCCTTGACCCAGTAGTACAGCGGCTTGCCCTTCATCGCCCACTGCCGGCTGCCATCATCACGGGTGATGATGGTGTAGTCGCCGAGCGGCTGGGCCGTCGCGGTGGGCACCAGGGGCGGCCAGTTGGCCGCGCATTGGCCATTACAGACCGACTTGCCGCTACCGGCGGTGTCGCGATCGAAGGTGTAAAGCGTCATACCGTTGGGCCCGACCAGCACGCCATCGGCGACGGTGGCGGGATGTTTTGATGTCATGGAAGCGCAGCCGCCCAGCAGGGCGGCAGTCAACAAGGCGGTCGTCAGGAATTTCATGGAAAAGCTCCGGTGATAACAGCGGATGGCTGCACAAGCATAAACACCGGTGGACCCGGGCTTACTCTAAACATACTTCCACGATTTCCGGGGAAGGGCAAGCGGCGGACGCCGCGTTTTGGACCAAGCCCTAGCGGTTGCGGGACTTCATGGCGCGTTCAACCTCGCGCTTGCCTTCGCGGTCCTTGATGGTGTCGCGCTTGTCGTGCTCGCCCTTGCCCTTGGCCAGGCCGATCTCGCATTTCACCTTGCCGGCTTTCCAGTGCATGTTCAGCGGCACCAGGGTAAAGCCCTTTTGCTCAACCTTGCCGATCAGGCGCCGGATCTCCTCCTTGTGCATCAAGAGCTTCTTGGTCCGCACCGAGTCGGGACGTACGTGGGTCGAGGCCGTGCCCAGCGGGTTGATTTGGCAGCCGATGATGAAGAGTTCGCCATTGCGAATGACGACATAACCATCGGTGAGCTGGACCTTGCCTTCGCGTAGCGACTTCACTTCCCAGCCCTCGAGCACCATGCCCGCCTCAAAGCGCTCTTCAATCTGGTAATTGAAAAGGGCCTTTTTATTGTCGGCAATGCGCACGGCCGCCGCCGCTGCCTTGGGGGAAAGGTTGGCGGAAGGCGTTGAGGCCGATTTTTTGGAGGAGGATGCTTCTTTGGTGGCCATGAGTAAAAGATGGGGACGAAATGTGAAAAGTACAGCGCCTCTGACAGGCCCTAATACAATTGCGCCCAGCCTCTGATTGTATGAAAACCGTTCACAAGTCCGTTTTAATCTGGTACAGCGCCGCCGAAATGTTCGGGCTGGTCACCGATGTTGCCAKCTATCCGGAGTTTCTTCCCTGGTGTGACCAGGCTTCTGTGCTGGAAGAAGACGCGCGCGGCATGACGGCCAAAGTCGGCATCTCATTCGCCGGGTTGACGCAAAGCTTCACCACCCGCA
>NZ_JBFUBD010000279.1:0-3609 GCF_056405935.1 Polaromonas sp. P1_E3 | reverse complement strand
CGGCCGCCTCAATCTCCTCGTCTGTCAGTGTAGCGGCGCCGCTTGAAAGCACCAAGCGCACGGCCAGGCTTTTTTCGCCAAGCTGCATGCTCGCGCTTGCTTGCTGCGGCCTATAGACGTCAAACAGCGTTGCCCCCTTGAGCAAACCTTGCGTATTGGCGCCATGGATGGCCGACATCAGCGCGGCATGGCTGACACCCTCTGCCACGATGACAGCGATATCACGCTCTACAGGTTGTAGCTTGCTGACCGGCTTGAACTCAGGCACCGGCCGTTGCAGCACGGCATCCAGTTCCAGCTCAAACAGAAGCGGCGCCTGGGCCAGGTCGTAACCCTGGCGCCATTGCGGGTGCAGCTCCCCTACAAAGCCGATCGACTTGCCGCCTACAGACACGCTCGCGCAGCGGCCGGGGTGCATGGCGGGGTGCGCCGCCGGCGCAAAGACAGCCTGAAGCGGCGCGAGCAAAGCCTCCACGTCGCCCTTGATGTCGAAAAAATCCGCGCCCTTGTCAGGCTGGCTCCAGTTCAGTGTCGCCCGCGGGCCATAGGCCAGGCCAGCCACACGCATGGGCTGGTTAAAGCCCGCCACCGTGGTGTCGGTGTTCTGGACATCTGCGTCACGCAGGAAAACGCGGCCCAGTTCAAACACGTTCACGCGGGCGGCCTTGCGGTCCAGGTTGAACTTGAGTACCTGCAGCAGCGAGCCCAGAAGTGAGCTGCGCATGACACTCATCTGGCTGGCAATCGGGTTGAGCAGCTTGATGGGATTCGGGTTGCCGGCGAGCTCATGCTCCCAGCGCTCTTCCACAAAACTGAAGTTAATGGTTTCCTGGTAGCCCAACGAGGCCAGTGCGCGGCGTACAGCAGAAGGGCTGCGCCCGGATTCGAGGGGCAGCCGCGCCGTGATGGGCGCCAGCGGCGGCGTGTCGGGCAGCTGGTTGTAGCCCACCATGCGCACCACTTCTTCGATGAGATCTTCCTCGATCTGCAAGTCGAAGCGGTAGCTTGGAGGCATCACGGTCAGCGTGCCCTCTCCCTGCGTCACAGGCAAGCCCAGGCGCTGGAGCGCATCCTGGCACTGCGCCTGCGTGAGCGGCATGCCGATCACCTTGGCGGCGCGCGCGACGCGCAAGATAACAGGCGCAGCCTTGGGCACATTGACCTGCTGGTCGTCCATGGGGCCGCAAACGGTTTCCGGCGTGCCGCAGATGTCGATGATCAGCTGGGTGATCCGCTCGATGTGCTCCACAGTCTGCCCGGGGTCAACGCCGCGCTCAAAACGGTGGCCCGCATCGGTCGAAAAGTTATAGCGGCGTGAGCGGCCGGCGATGGCCTTCGGCCACCAGAACGCGGCCTCAACGTAGACGTGTTTTGTGTCATCAGACACTGAGGTTGCGTCGCCGCCCATGATGCCGGCCAGCGACTCAACCTGCGCGTTGTCGGCAATCACACCGACCTTTTCGTCCACTGTCACGGTGTTGCCGTTGAGCAGCTTGAGCGTCTCGCCAGGCTTGCCCCAGCGGACGTCGAGGCCGCCATGGATCTTGTCGAGGTCAAAGATGTGCGAGGGACGGCCCAGCTCGAACATCACGTAGTTGGAGATGTCAACCAATGCGGTCACGCTGCGCTGGCCGCAGCGGGCCAGGCGATCGACCATCCATTGCGGTGTGGCGGCCTTTGTATTGACGTTGCGCACCACACGCCCGGAAAAACGGCCGCACAGGTCGGGGGCGCTGATCTTGACCGGCAGCTTCGTGCTGTCGGTAGCTTTCACGGAGGAAATGGTCGGCGTCTTCAGCGGAGCCCCTGTGAGCGCAGCCACTTCGCGCGCGACGCCGAAAACGCTCAGGCAGTGCGCCAGGTTAGGCGTGAGCTTGAGTGTGAACAGCGTGTCGTCGAGCTTCAGGTGCTCACGGATGTCCTGGCCCAGCGGCGCATCGGCGGCCAGTTCGAGCAAGCCGCCGTGGTCTTCGGAGAGCTTGAGTTCGCGCGCGGAGCACAGCATGCCCTGGCTTTCCACGCCGCGCAGTTTGCCGACCTTGATCAGAAAAGGCTTGCCGTCTTCGCCGGGAGGCAATTCGGCGCCCACCAGCGCGCAAGGAACCTTGATGCCCAYGCGGGCATTGGGCGCGCCGCAGACGATGTTGAGCAGGCTGCCCTGCCCCACATCCACCTGGCAGACGCGCAGGCGGTCAGCATCCGGGTGCTGAACGGCTTCCTTAATTTCGCCGACCACGATTTTGGTAAAGGGCGGCGCCACCGGCTTGAGCTCTTCGACCTCCAGGCCGGCCATGGTGAGGGTATCGGCGAGCTGCTGGGTCGTCAAAGGCGGGTTGCAGAGTTCGCGCAACCAGGATTCTGGGAATTGCATGGTCTAACCTTGTTTTTCTTGTTCTTGTATTTCAGGACTGAAACTGGGAGAGGAAGCGGATGTCGCCGTCGAAGAAGAGACGCAGGTCGTTGACGCCATAGCGCAGCATGGTCAGGCGGTCCGGCCCCATGCCGAAGGCAAAGCCGATGTACTTCTCGGGATCCAGTCCCATATTGCGCACCACGTTCGGGTGCACCTGGCCCGACCCGGCGACTTCCAGCCAGCGGCCGGCGAGCGGGCCGGTCTGGAACTGGATATCTATCTCGGCGCTGGGTTCCGTGAACGGGAAAAAACTGGGGCGAAAGCGCAGCACCAGGTCGTCGCTTTCGAAGAAGGTACGGCAGAAATCCGTGAAGACGAACTTGAGGTCCTTGAAGCTCACGTTCTCGCCAATCCACAAGCCTTCGCACTGGTGGAACATGGGCGAATGGGTTGCGTCGCTGTCCACGCGGTAAGTGCGGCCCGGCGCGATGACGCGTATCTCGGGCATGCGGCCGCCAGCATCAATGAGCGCACGATGCTTTTTGACGTGCTGCACCGCATAGCGGATCTGCATAGGGCTGGTGTGGGTGCGCAACAGGTTGGGCGCGGCCTCGGTGCCGCCTTCGACATAAAAAGTGTCGTGCATCGAACGCGCCGGATGGTCTTCGGGCGTATTGAGCGCAGTGAAATTGAACCAGTCGGTTTCGATCTCGGGGCCTTGGGCCACGTCGAAACCCATGGAGCCGAAAATACCCTCAATGCGCTCCAGCGTCAGTGACACCGGATGCAAGCCCCCCTGCGTGCGCTGGCGGCCGGGCAGGCTCACGTCGAGCGCTTCCGCCTTGAGCTGCTTTTGCAGTTCGGCGTCAGCCAACGCCTGCCGCCGCTCGGTCAACGCCGTTTCAATCGCCTGCTTGGCTAGGTTGATAGCGGCGCCACGCGACTTCTTCTCTTCGACGCTGAGCGCTGCCATGCCTTTCATCAACTCGGTCACGCGGCCGGTTTTTCCCAGGAACTGCGCCTTGGCGTTTTCCAGGTCAGCGGGCGTGTTCGCCTGCGCAAAACTGGCTTGGGCGCTGCTGACCAGTTCTTGGAGGGCATCGGGTTGGGTCATACGTTCTCTTGTTCGAAATACAAAATAGCGAAGCGCTTTCGGCAGCACCTTTGCTCCGGGAGTACTGCAGGAGGGCCATGAAAAAGGGCCAGAGCCTTTTCAAGCCCCAGCCCTTTATTTTCTTGCGCAAGCAGCTATTGAT
>NZ_JBFUBD010000278.1:0-3619 GCF_056405935.1 Polaromonas sp. P1_E3 | reverse complement strand
GCCATTAACGTCCATGGCAAATTCGTGGAAACACCGGTCGCCCGATTTTTCGTTGCTGGTAGGTTGCAACAGGGATGAAATGCGGCTTTACACCGTTCCAACCGGTGGCATAGAGAAAACCACACAAAGTGAGCTTCTGGAGTTTGCACGCGATGTGGGTGTGACCGAACATGCCATGATTTCTTATGCAGAAAATCCGGAAACGAAATCCAGGGCCAGTCCTGGTGAGATTTTGTGCGCCATGCAGTCGGATTACTTCTATCGAATTTCGGCTCGAAAGATTGCCGCAAATGCAAGCTCTGCGGGGGTCGCAACCTACCTGTACGAGTTTGACTGGCGTTCGCGTCGATGCGATGGGAAACTAGGTGCTGCGCATGGAATTGAAATCCCTTTTGTTTTTGACCAACTGCGGACGCCGGCAGGCGCTGAAATCACAGGCCCTGGTGCGCCGGCGGCGCTGGCGGAGGAAATGCACCGCTATTGGGTCAGGTTCGTGAAGGAGGGTAATACTGGTTGGCCTCGACATACTAGCCAATTCGCCGACCTGATGCATTTCGCCGATGAAAGTCAATGTGAACGGGATGTGTGGGCCCCATCTGGAGAACTTTGGCAAGTGTGTTGAATTCCACTGAAGTCTGACCCGAGAGAGTCTTGGACTTACGGCATAAATCAGTCCAAGTTAATGTCCGCACCCCCTTAGTGCGATAACTGGATCAGTTTTCGATGGAACTCAACACCTACGAAGTAGTGAATGTCAACGATCATCGAACGGTGCGAACACTTCTGCGACCCAATCGACGAACAGTCGAATTTTGGCGCTAAGGTGACGATTGCTCGCGTAAAGCACATGAAATGGTTGCTGCGGTCGAGTCCAGTCTTGTAGAACTGTGCACAAGCGCCCACTTTCGAGATGGGGCGTCACCATGAACTTGAATGCCTGTCCGATACCAACGCCTGCAAGTAGCGCACTCAGATGCGCGGTGCTCTCGTTGACTGCGACCTCCACCTGGCCGTTTATCTGCATATGCTCGCTGCCCTTGTGGAATTCGAGCGGGAACGCACGTCCTGTCAGCGACGAAAAGTAGCCAGCGATAGCGTGGCCTGGAATGCGACCCTCGGCCGCCTTCGTGGGCGTTGCGGCAGGCATAAGTTCGGATGGATGCTTCGGAATGCCACGCGCCTTCAGGTACACCGAGCTCGCGCAGGTGACCCAGTCCATGTCGGCGATGCGTCGCGCCACGAGCGTTGTGTCGGGCAGTGTGCCGCCCCGGATTGCGCAGTCGACGCCTTCACCGATGAGATCAATCGGTCGGTCATTGACCCCGAGGTCAATATGTAGTTCCGGGTAGCGCGCGCGAAATGCCGGCAACGCCGGGATGAGGATCATGCTGGCTAGTACCGATCCGATGTCGACGCGGATTCGCCCGTGCGCCCGAACGCGTGCGCGTGACGCGCTTTCGTCCATCTCGTCGAGTTCATCGATCAGACGTGTCGCCCGTTCGTAGTACGCCGCACCGTCCGGCGTCACGTTGACGCGGCGGGTCGTGCGGTGCAGTAGCTTCGTCCCTAGATGCTCCTCCAGGTCTTGCACAAGCTTGGTCACAGTGGGACGCGGGAGGTTCATCGAGTCGGCAGCGCGAGAGAAGGCGCCCGATTCGGCGATCCGCACGAAGACACGTAAGGCAAGAAGTTGGTCCATGGGCAATGTGCCTGAGTTTGTTACTCCGATTATTCACCAGCATGAAATAAGAAATCAATATTTAGATCTTTATTCATCGTTATGAATTTTCTAAACTTCGCTCACCCTATCAACAGAAGGAGTACGACATGGGAAACAAACTATCCGGMAAGGTCGCAGTCATCACTGGCGGGACTACCGGCATCGGTCTAGCTGCGGCCAAGGCCTTTGCGTCGCAAGGCGCTTACGTGATCATCACCGGCCGTCGTCAGGCTGAACTGGACGCGGCCGTAGCCGCGATCGGGCAGAACGCGACGGGGGTGCAAGCCGATTCGACCCGGCTTGGCGACCTGGATCGTCTTTACGAACTAGTACAGAAGCAGCGTGGCCGTATTGACGTGCTTTACGCCAACGCGGGTGGCGGAGAGATGATTCCGCTAGGCGCTATCACCGAGGCGCATTTCGACCAGACTTTTGATCGGAATGTGAAGGCAGTGGTGTTCACGGTGCAGAAAGCGTTGCCGCTGCTGGAGAAGGCCACGAACGGTGCATCCGTCATCCTTGCCGGCTCGACCACCAGCGTGAAAGGTACGGCGAACTTCAGCATTTATAGCGCGACCAAAGCGGCGGTGCGCAACCTCGCGCGCAGTTGGGTGCTGGATTTAAAAGGGCGGGCAATTCGCATCAATACGCTGTCACCCGGACCTATCCACACGCCTGGACTGGTGGAACTCGCTGGACCCGACGTAGCCCAACAGCAGGGCTTGCTCGACTACTTGACCGCGCAGATCCCCCTCGGTCGCATCGGCCAGCCCGACGACGTCGCCAAGGCTGCAGTCTTCCTCGCGTCTGACGATGCCGCGTTTATCACCGGGGTAGAGCTGTTTGCCGATGGCGGCATTGCTCAAGTATGAACACATTTCAACAACACACTTAACCCAAAAAAAGGAAAAATCATGACCTCTGCACTACAACTGCTCCAGTCCTATCAGGACAACGTCCGCACGCCCGCAGCTGCCGCCGCACTCTTCGCTGAAGATGGCGTGCTTGAACTGCCTACCGTACATGCCCACGCCCGCGGCCCCGCAGCCGTGGAAGCGTTGCTCTCCGGCTTGCTGGCGAAAGTGCCCGACTTCCGCTTCAAAGATTTCAAGGTCTGGATTGACACCCCTGAAAGGGTCTTCGGCGAATATTCCGTTGAAGCGCTGGTGGTTGGTACTGGCAAGATGTATCAGCAAACCTATGCTGGCGTACTGATTGCGGAAGGTGGCAAGATCAAGCTGCTTCGCGAGGCGCTTGACACCGCCGCCGCCGCCCGGGCGTTCAGCAAAGATTGATGCGGGTCCGCTGCAGCGTCTCGGAACGGCCTGAGTCTCAGAAAGACGCCAGGCCGGTTCGCCCCCCCCCCAGCTTTTCGCGGTCGAAGCGAGTATGTCCTCCTTCGGCCGCGGACTTCCTTCTCTCGCACGCTGTGACCACGATCTAGCAGCCTATGCAATAGACTGTGAGAGTGCCCGACTCCACCTTAGAGCTGCGCAGAGGAGTGCAAGAATTGCCAGGCACCAGCTTCCAACTTTAAATCGCCGTTGCTCGAGAGCTGCGCGTGGTCATAGACGCGCGGTTCGAGGTAGTTGTCCTTTACGCCTAACAGGTCGGTCGAGGCCAACACACAACGGCAAGGCCTCGCGAGGGCCCTTCGGCAACTGCGGCGCCTTGTCATGTCTCTCTGGCATTCAGGTGAGTCACTACGTGCAGAATTGGCGTGGGCACATCGCGCGTGAGAACCACAGGAAACATGAATGTTTACGCCTGAAACTTGCTGCACCTTGGTGCCGTATTTCGAGGTCCGGGAGGAGCAACTTGACGCTTTCAAAGCTCTGGTGCAGAAACTCGTCGCCAAGACGCGCACGGAACCAGGTTGCATGCGCAACGCCTTCTCTT
>NZ_JBFUBD010000277.1:0-3641 GCF_056405935.1 Polaromonas sp. P1_E3 | reverse complement strand
CACCACCATCAGCGCTGCATCACCTTCGGCGTCGGCCAGCCCGACCAGCGCCGCTTCTGCGCCGACGATGTCGCCGGCCGCAATCAGGCTTTGGGTTTTTTCGATCAGGGCGAGATGCGTTGTCATCAGTTTTTTACCTTCCAGTTCATGCTTGCTTGCGTCAGTCTTTGGCGTCAAAGCCCTGCTGGACCAGCCAGTCGGAACCTGCCTCGTGGCGTGCCCGGGCATCGGCGCTTTGCTCACGATCGTCATCGCCCTCAAACATCACCGGGGCGCCGTCGCCGTTCTCATCACCGTCTTCGTCGCCATGGCCGTCGTCGCCATCCTCATCTTCTTCGGCGTTCACCAGTGACGCGGCCACCGGCAGACCGGCCATATATTCCAGCCCCGCGGTCAGCGTCAAAAATTTGTCTCCGCCGGGCGCCTGCAAAACGATGTGCGCCAGGTCCTGGGCCCAGGGCGCCAGCACAAAGCCATCCGCCAGGCTGCTCCAGGCCGGAAAGCCATCGGCGTCGTGGCTATCGTGGGTGAGCAGATGGTCCATCACGGTTTTTTCCGTGAAATCAAACCCCTGGTGAAACACCACCGCCACCATCTCGGGGCTGGTGTCCATCATCTGGACCAGAAAAGCCATCTCCTGCCGTTTGCCGGCCAGGCGCTGGTGCAACACGTCGCGCCCCTCGGAGTCGAATCGCAGGTCATCCATCTCGGACTGGTAGGCCGAACGCAGGTCAAGGAAGTAAGGGGAGACGCTCATGCTGACGGGTTTTTCATGGGTGTTCTTCTTTGGTCAGCAAGGGTCACAGTAGCGGGTTGAGATAGTCAGTCCAGATGGCACGCGCCGTGTCTATCGGGCTGTCGAGCAGGTTGCGGCGGCGGTTGTCGTCATAGGCCTGGCGCTTGTCCGCATCCGACAGCACCTCATAAGCCTGCTGCACCGCCCTGAAACGCTCGGGCGCCTCGGGGCTGGCATTTTTGTCTGGGTGCCAGAAGGAAGCCTTCAGGCGAAAAGCTTTTTTGACATCGGCCAGTGTTGCGGCACTGTCCAGCCCGAGGGCGGTGTAGTGATCAGTCATGCGAAGGTGGCTGTGTCCTGGACCGCAGGCAGGGAGCTGCACGGCATGTTGAAGGGCTCACGAGGTGAGGGGATACGCCTGCGCGCGGGGCGGGGGGATCAAGGATTA
The DNA here is from genome assembly GCF_056405935.1 of Polaromonas sp. P1_E3. Taxonomy (NCBI): domain Bacteria; kingdom Pseudomonadati; phylum Pseudomonadota; class Betaproteobacteria; order Burkholderiales; family Comamonadaceae; genus Polaromonas; species Polaromonas sp. P1_E3. Next base: position 2,457 of record NZ_JBFUBD010000277.1, on the reverse strand, counting down.
TGCCTGTCTGGTGCTGTGGGGGGCTGGTGGATGACCTTGTCCCCCTGATGTCGGCCAACTCCGCCCCACTATCTTTATTCGTCGGTCAACGCTACGCTAGACCTCAAGCACAACGAAAGGGAGGATCTATGGGTTTTCTGGATGGGATGCTGGGCAACGCGTCTAAGGTCGACGCTGCCAAAATTCAACAGGAGTTCAGCCAAGTCCTGGCGCCGGGCGAAGAGGTCGAACAAGCCTATCAGCTCATTCGGGACTACTTCGTGTTTACGAACAAGCGCCTTGTGTTAGTGGACAAGCAGGGCATCACCGGAAGCAAGGTGGAATACCACTCCATCCCCTACAAGAGCATTACGCATTTCAGTGTGGAGACCGCTGGACACTTCGATTTGGACGCCGAGCTTAAGATTTGGATTTCCGGAACGACCGCACCGATCCAGAAGCAGTTCAACAAGAAGCTGAGCATCTATGAGGTGCAGAGCGTTCTTGCCGGCTATGTTCTGCGATAAGACGTCTACCCCTCCAACGCTGACAGGGTGAAGTAAATGGATTGCTTGCGGGGTTTGGTCCCTTATTTATCGACCTGATCGAAACTCAAAATGGGCAATAAGTCTTTTAATAACAAGCACTTGGGTGGTTTTTCGGTGGCCAAGTTATACCGYAGGCGCGATGYTATRCCGCAGAYCTTGCGGTATACATTACGTTAGCAGGCCATGGCGTTCTTTTATCTCGGTGCACTCGCGCTGCTTCTTTTAGCTGTGGTCGGTCTCACCTATGCAGCGACCAGAGTATTGGGTTGGGGATTCGCTTCGACCGATGGTGGTGCCAAGCCGGGTGCTGGCCGAAAGGTGGTCGCCATTGCTCTCGCTCTCCTCGTGACCTTCCCGTTGTCGTACCCGTTCGTCCGCGATGCCTATCGGAATGCGCTATGCAATGCCGAGTCTGGGGTCCAGGTTTTTGTGCCGGCTACCGACTGGACTCCGAAACCCAACTCCGGGGACAAGAGGGACGTTTCAATGATGGTGGGCGACGCGGTTCGTTTCTTCGTGGCGCCTGGGCTCGCGGAGGACTACAGTCGAAGTTCCAGAGGGTTCGGAGTCTACGAGTTGACCTATTCGTTCATAGACTCTTCTTCGGGCGCCAAACTAGCCACGGTGACTCGATTTCATGCCGGGTCGATGGGGCGGTCGGTTTTTGATGTCGGCTTGTCGCAGGCAGCTACTTGCTCACCAGGCCAATATCTCCTCATTCGGAAGCAATATGTGTCTAGAGCTCAATAAGCATTGGGAAAAGCCTGCTAACTTGTCAATCGACGCGGACCCACAACAGCAGGAGGCGGCTTTGCCGCTTGTGTTGGTGGTCCGGTCATTTTTACGTTATGCCGCGTGAACCGACGCGCCGAGACTATGCGCTGCTCGCCGCGGTGTTCGGTGGGTTCGTTCTCGCCATTGTGGTCGGCTTGGCTTCGCGTGATCTCGATCGCATACTTGGCGCGGTTCTCTTGGCTGTCGGTGTGACAGCGGCTATTTGCGCCGAACGACTGTCCACGGCTAAGGCCGCCTTGGGCGAGCGCGTACCTCTTTGGCCTGGAAGGAACACGCTTCGCCCGTTGACGGTGCGGCTGTGGGGTTTCGCTGTTGCAATCCTGGGCGTCTTCATGATCGTTGGAATCTGAACCATGAACTGGGCCGCGCGGCATACAGGTCGGTCGACTCGGATACGTTGCGCCCAGGCGCCGCGAGGTGCAGGATATCCAACGGCGCCTCGCGGCGCCTGGACGCAACGTGCCGGTCACCTTTACGTTAAACCCCATGAAACATGATGCGCGGTAACTTTCCCCCCACGGTGGCGGAGCGCCGCCGCGTTGCCTGGCACGCCATCCTGGCTCTTGCCGGTTGCTTCCCTCTTGCCGCATGCGGGCCCCAAGTTATTGGCCAGCCTAAGCCTCCGCCAGAGTTCGGGGCGCGTAAGACCAAGCTGGTTGGCTGCCCTTCGGTGGAAGGGCTCTATGCATGGCCGCCGGTTGACGGCGAGTACGCGAAAGGGATGGCAACGAACATCCGGCCTTGGGACGGTGGACGGCCGGTGCCGGTGTCGCGCGCCAGGATGCAGATCAAGGTGGAGCAGACAGGCTCGCGCATAACGATGCGCTCACTTTCCATCGACCCCCCCGGCGTGAAAACGCGGGCGCCCGTCTGGACTCATGTCGAATACGACAGTGCAAAGTTCAAATGCAAGGCCGACATGCTGGAGTTCGAGGAGGTCGAGTATGACGACACTTTCAACTCCGGCAACAAACATGCGCGGCGCGGCTTCGCCCTGGCGCGGCTGGAGGACGGTTCACTGGCCGTTGGCATCAAGACCACCACGACCGATGGTGGGAGCTATATTTTCTCTTATGACAGTGCAAGGATTGGTCATATCAGCCCCCATGACAAAGTTTTCTGGGCATGGTCGAAG
>NZ_JBFUBD010000276.1:0-3668 GCF_056405935.1 Polaromonas sp. P1_E3 | reverse complement strand
ACTCCACCTTGGGGGCGCGCTATCTTGGCATCAATCCATGGGTGGTGGTAGCGTCGCCCGACTACATCAAAAAACGCGGCGCCCCGGCTGACCCCGCCGGGCTTGTCAAGCACGACGCGCTGGTTTACAGCACGGTACAGGGCGACGCCCGCTGGCATTTCACCGGGGCCGAGGGGCACGCGCGCCCGGTTTCGGTGAGCGGGCCATTGCGTTCGAACAATCTCTCTGCATTGCTGGCTGCGGCACGGGGCGGCATGGGCGTGGCGGCTTTGCCCAGGTATGTGGCGCATGAATCAGTGCGCAGTGGCGCCCTGTTGCCCGTGCTGAACGACTGGATGCTGCCATCCCAGGAGATTCATGCGGTTTATCCCTCGCCTCAACTCGTACCGGCAAAGGTCAGCGGATTTGTCGGCTGGCTCCAAGGTCAATTCGGCGAGTCGTGGTGGGCCGACCAGAAATAGCCGCGGGAACAGCGGGAAGAAACGTGGCGCAGCCGACAACGAACGATTATTCATTGCTAATTGTTTGATACCATTAATTATCTAAACGTTATGGTTTCAAAGGGCCGGGTATGAAAAACGCGACGTTGCGCCAACTCAAGGTGTTCGAGGCCGTTGCGCGGAACCTGAGCTTTTCGCGAGCCGCCGAAGAGCTGCACCTGACGCAGCCGGCGGTATCTATCCAGGTCAGCAAACTCGAAGACCACGCGGGCCTTCCGCTGTTTGAGCAGCTTGGTAAAAAAATTCATCTCACGCCCGCGGGCGTGGAAATGCTTCACTCCAGCCGGATCATCATCCAGCAGTTCAAGGAAGTGGAAGAAGCCATGGCCCAGTTCAAGGGCGTCTCCGGCGGCAGGCTGAACGTCGCGGTGATCAGCGCCGGCGACTATTTCTTTCCGCGTCTCCTCGTCGAGTTCGCCCGGCGCCACTCAGGTGTCACGCTGGACTTTGGTGTTTGCAACCGTGAAGAGCTCCTCAGCCAGTTGACCGACAACCTCACGGACCTGGCGGTCATGGTTCGCCCGCCGCTGGACATGGACACAGTCAGCGAACCGTTCGCACCGCATCCTTATGTTGTTGTCGCGGCGCCTAACCATCCGCTGGCAAGCAAAAAGCGCATCCCGCTATCGCGCCTGGCCAGCGAACCTTTCGTCGTGCGCGAAAAGGGCTCCGACACCTGGAATTCGATGGAGGAGGGTTTCGGCGCGCACCTGGGCGACCTCAACATCGCCATGGAGATCAAGAGCACGGAAACCATCAAACAAGCCGTGATTGCGGGCATGGGTGTGAGTTTTCTGTCGGCACACACCATTAGTCGCGAACTTCAGGTGGGCAGTCTGACGGTGCTCGACGTGCAGGGTTTTCCACTGATGCTCAATTGGTATGTCGTGCATCGCCGCAACAAGCGGCTGACACCGGTAGCGCAGGCCTTCAAGACTTTTTTGATGGCCGATGGCGGGGCCTTGATCGAGCAGACGATTGGCTTTCGTCCCAAGTCGGCGCTGCCCCGCCGTGCTAGGCAGCCGGGGTCACAAGTTCAACGCAGCAGAAAATAGGCCGCCAGGAAGTACAACACTACAGCGAACACCTTCTTCAGCGGCTGGATGTCCATGCGGTGAGCCGTGCGCGCGCCCAGCGGCGCTGTGCAAATACTCGCCAACGAAACGATGACAAGGCCTGGCAGGTAAAGAAAGCCGACGGAGCCGGGCGGCATCTGCGGCATGTTCTGGCCGGCCCAGATGTAGCCCAGGGTGCCAGCCAGCGCAATCGGGAATCCAAGCGCCGCAGAGGTTCCCACTGCGTCATGGATCTTTACGTTGCACCACGTCATGAAGGGCACCGAAACGAATGCGCCGCCTGCACCTACCAGCGAAGACAGCATGCCGATCACGCCGCCCATGCCAAAAGTGCCCAGGCGGCCGGGCAGGGTGCGGCTGGGTTTGGGTTTGCGGCCCAGAAACATCTGGGTGGCGGAAAACGCCACAAAAATGGCGAACAGGATACTGAGGATTTTTCCCGGCAAGGCCACCGCCAGCTGCGCCCCGATCAATGACCCCACCAGGATGCCCGGCGCCAGCAGCCGGACGATGGGCCACAGCACAGCGCCGCGCCGGTGGTGCGCACGTACCGAAGACAACGAGGTGAAGCAGATAGTGGCCAGTGAAGTGGCTACCGCCATCTTGACGGTGTATTCCTGCGGATAGCCTTTGGAGGTCAGGATGAAGGTGATGAACGGCACCATCAGCATGCCACCGCCTATTCCCAGGAGACCGGCCAGAAAACCAGTGCACAGGCCCAGCAGCAGGAGTTCGGCAATCAGTTGGGGCTCGAGAGACATCGAATCTGCTGTGGTGCGGCGAGAGCCTGCAACCGGTTAAACCAGTCAAGCCGGTTGTCGTTTTTGTTGGCGGCCAGGATCCGGGCCGGATCCTGGACAAGAAAATAAAGGTGTCTGCGAGTGCCACTGGACCGTCATCCTGAACCGGGGTTCAGGTGRGCGAGGGCAGTCAGGTTTCGGGTTCRTCTGACGCGAGACGATCACACCTGCCAGACAATTTACCAAGCCCGTGCTCGAAGAGCATTGGTTCAAGGAAATATAAAGCCCAATGCGCATCGCAGACACATTCATTGTAGGCCTTTGCGGGCCTGTGCGCGAGCTGCGGTGTGATGGGCAGCGGGGCTTGTACGGGCTTAAAGCAGGCGGCCGTCGGTACCCAGGGCTGCGTCAAGCCTCTGCAGTAATGCTGCGAGCTGCGGATGGGCTGCTTCGCCGGCGCCACTGCCCGTTTCAGCGGCGGTAGCGGCGGGGGCGGGCGCGGTGTTTGGCGTGCGCTCGGGGAGCTCGAAGGCGAGGTTGAGCGCCGCCAGAACGGCAATGCGGTCACGCGCCTTGATTTTGCCGGCATCGCGAATCCTGCACATGGCCATGTCAACACGGTTCACCGCGTCCAGCATTCTGGCATCACCATTTTCGGGGCAGCCCAGCAAATAGCTTTGGCCCATGATCTGCACTTCGAGCTGTTTCATGACTCGGTTCCTACAGTGTTCTTGACGGCGTGCCCATTGGTTTCGGGCAGGCGCTCCAACAGCGCATCCACGCGGGCACGCGCCGCGCCGAGCCGGGATTTGAGCGAGTCGCGTTCGTGCGTCAGAACGCCGACCTGCTCCACCAGGAGCTCGTTGGTGCGCTGCAACTCCTCGTAGCGCAACAGGAGCCGCTCAACGCGTTCGACGATCTGGTCGATTTGGGTTTGGTTCGACATGGCAGCCCTGATTGTAGGGTTTGCGGCCGAACATGGGGAACGGCCGCGTAGAATCTCCCATGTTGGTGCCCGCAGTGTGGTTCGCACGCTGCAGTTCAACGGGAAGCAGGAGAGGGTCAAAGCCATGCGCCAGGTCAACCTGGTTTGCCGGCGCCGCGACCTTTAACCTGCGCTGCCCCCGCAACGGTAAAACGGACGAATGCGCTGCCTGACGCCCAGTCAGAAGCCCATTCAGCTTTCATCATTAGCCACTGAGCGTTTTGAACACGCGCTTGGGAAGGCGATGGAGGTGGTTCCGTCAGCCCGGATACCGGCCAACAAGGTGAACGCGCACGTCCATGAAGTGGCTTGAGCGTTTGTAACGCTCATGCACTGGCGGGGAAGCCGGTGAGGGTATTTTGCTGAC
>NZ_JBFUBD010000275.1:0-3718 GCF_056405935.1 Polaromonas sp. P1_E3 | reverse complement strand
AACGTGCCGCATATCTTTGCCATCGGCGACATCGTGGGCCAGCCGATGCTGGCACACAAGGCCGTGCATGAAGGCCACGTGGCCGCTGAAGTGATCGCCGGCGAGTTGCAGGGCAACAAAGAGCTGGCCAGCGCTGCGTTCAACGCGCGCGTGATCCCCAGCGTGGCCTACACCGACCCAGAAGTCGCATGGGTCGGCCTCACGGAAGACCAGGCCAAGGCCCAGGGCATCAAGGTCAAAAAGGGCCTGTTCCCATGGACGGCTTCCGGCCGGGCGATTGCCAACGGCCGCGACGAAGGTTTTACCAAGCTGCTGTTTGACGACAGCCCCGAAGCCCACGGCCACGGCAAAATTTTGGGCGGCGGCATTGTCGGCACCCATGCCGGCGACATGATCGGCGAGATTGCACTGGCCATTGAAATGGGGGCCGACGCCGTGGATATCGGCAAGACCATCCATCCGCACCCGACGCTGGGCGAAAGCATGGGTATGGCGGCGGAAGTGGCGCATGGCAGCTGCACGGACTTGCCTCCAGTGCGCAAGTGACGCTGAAAGCCTGCTAGAAGCGCTATTAATTTAGTAGCTGGCCGCACAGATTCCGAGAGGGCTGCGCGGCTTTTTGATTTGTGGCGCTTGAACGCAAGCCTGGAGAAGGTATTTTGTGTACATAAGCCGTACATCAAGGCCTTCTCTTGTTGTTTTACCGCCTTAGCCGCTTCGAATGGTAGCTCGTTGCTGGGGGTACCCCATTAGAATTCCGACGACGCCAGCATTCCAAGTGTTGCGAGCGGGACGCGATTCGTTGCTGCCTGTCCGCACCATGGGGTACCCCCATGGTTGTTTTGTGCCTAGAGATTTCGGCGCGTGAGCGGACTGCGCATTCTGCGCACCCAGCTCACGCAGGACCTGCTGGTTGGGATGCTGGCGTCAACCCAATTCCATGCGCGAAGCCAGCTTCCGACATTTGATTGCACGCGGCCTGGCCCGCGCACTGCTCGCCGACGCGGACAAGGCGGGCGGCACTACCTTGGGCGCCCTTCAGGCCAGGGGCGCAGCAGCCCTCGGACAGCGACCTGCCTGGCTCCGGGAATTGCTTGGACCGCTTGCTCTGCTGTCGGCCATCACCTGGCGAAAATTTGACGTCACTTCGCTTGCGCAGCGGCTGGAGGCATCGCATGCCTTCGACCTGGCCTTTGGGGAGGAGGGCGACGACGAAGACGGAGAGCCCAATGACTCCAGTGAACCGCAAGCCGCGCGGTCAAGCGTTGAGCGGAATGACCCCGTGCCAGAAAGGCCACCACGAATTCGCCGGTTGATCCTGCGACCGGCGGTGATGCGCCCCCGGCCAATGGGGCTGGAGGCTTGCACCTTGCCCGACATTGCAACGAATGCGGATCTTGCATGCTGGCTCCAACTCCCACCCGAAAAACTGGATTGGCTGGCTCCGGTGACGCCTGCAGTTGTCGAGCACTACCGTTACAGACTGCAGCCCAAACAGACGGGTGGCCTGCGTTTGCTGGAGACGCCCAAGGCAGAACTCAAGCGTGTGCAACGTCACATCCTGCATACGCTGCTGAGCCAGGTGCCGGTGCATGAAGCTGCGCACGGGTTTACCGCCGGCCGCTCAGTCAAAACCCACGCGGCAGCTCATGTCGGACAAGCCGTGGTCATCCGCTTTGACTTGCAGGATTTCTTTGGCAGCGTAGGGGCAGCCCATGTCAGTGCCGTCTGGCGCACGCTGGGCTACCCCGAAGGTATCGCCCGAAGTCTCACCACGCTCTGCACACACCGTACGGCGACGATGGTGGTTGAGCGCTTGCGCGATGACGGCGGACTTGACTGGATAGGGGCCAAGCGGCTGGGTTCCCCGCACTTGCCGCAGGGCGCGCCCACCTCCCCGGCGCTAGCCAACCTCTGTGCTTTCAATCTCGATTTGCGGCTTGAGGGATTGGCCTGGGTGTTCGGCGCGAGCTATACGCGCTATGCCGATGACCTGGTGTTTTCTGGTCCCGCCTCGCTTCGCCGACAGTTTCGTGCCTTGCACGCCTGGGTCGCAGAGATCGTCCGCGATGAAGGCTTTACCCTGCATCCAGACAAGACACGTTGCCTGCCCAAGCATCAACGTCAGCGCGTGACAGGGGTGGTGGTCAACGTTCGACCGAATGTGCCACGTGATGATTTCGACCGACTTAAAGCGTGTCTGCATCAAAGCCTGCTGCACGGGCCGGCATCGCAAAACAAAGAGCAGCTTGCCGACTTTCGCTCACACCTGCTCGGCCGGATCGGCTGGGTCGCACAATTCAGCATTGCGCGCCAAGTCAGGCTCATGCGCTTGTTTGAGAGGATCGACTGGTCAAGATGAACGCTTCAACACTCGCATCCCCCCTGGGCGAAAGCATGGGCATGGCGGCGGAAGTGACGCACGGCAGCTGCACGGATTTGCCGCCTGCACGCAAGTAACCGGTAGCCTCAGGTCACTCCGGCACCCGCACGGCGCGCCAGGTCCCGGGCCTGCTCACGCGGCCATCTGTGCGGCGTACCGGAAAATATCGCCCGGCGTGGTCATCCAGACCTGGCCCCGGTCCCGTGCGGCTGCAACATGCTGAAGCGCGCGCCGCAGGTGGCGCAGGCGGTAAGGCTGGCCGACGATGTAGGGGTGCAGTGCAACGCCCATGACCAGCGGTGCTGAACCGCTGGCCTGCGATTGCTCCAGCATCTCGTCAAGCTGATCGATGATCATCTGCGCAAAGTCTTTCCCGTCCATCTGACGCGCAATGATCATCGGGATGTCATTGAGTTCCTGCGGGTAAGGCACGGCCCACAAAGCCTTTCCGCTGCGGGTGCGCATTGGCAGCGGCTGGTCGTCGTGGCACCAGTTCAGGGTGTAGCCGTAGCCGCTTTCGGCGAGCAGGTCAGGCGTATGCAGGCTTTCCGAAATCCACGGAGAAAGCCACCCGGCCGGGGCTTGGCCGCTTTCCTGTTGCATGCGCGTGCGGCACTGCATCAGCAGACGGCCTTCGTCCGCTTCACTCATGGCGGCCTGGCGTTCGGCATTGGTGTGGCCATGGCCGACCAGTTCGTCGCCGCGCGCCACGCACGCAGCCACCAGTTCGGGGCAGTGGTCGTACAGTGCGGTGTTGATCAGCGCGGCCGCGGGCAGGCCCAGGCTGTCAAACAGCTCGAGGCAGCGCCAGCTGCCCACGCGGTTGCCGTACTCGCGCCAGCTGTAGTTCAGAACGTCCGGTTGTGGGCTGGCCGGGCCGATGGTGGCGCCCATGCCCTCGCCGAAGGCAAAGTGCTCGATGTTGAAACCCAGGTAAACCGCCAGACCGGCCCCGTTGGGCCAGCGATAAGGCTTGCGCCGGTTAATCGCCTGGTAATCAAAGCGATTGTGCGTTGGCAGGGCGCCGCTGTAGCTAGCGGTCATCGGCTGATCACAGCACGGCCAGGCCGGCCCGCACCAGCAGCCATTCGGCGCTGTCGTTCCACACATCCATGTGGGTGATCAGCCCGCTCTTGACGACATAGCGGTCCACATAGCGGTTGCCTTCAAAAGGCGTTCCGTCAGGCCATTCCCCGTACAGGGTTCCCAGGCTGTAGACCACCGCTTCGTCGGGGGCGGCGCCGTTGGAGCCGGCGACAACCGTTTCGGTGCGCTCAATCCTTTTTTTCACCCATTTGTAGCGCGATGCATTGAATTTGGTGCACTCCGCGGGGG
>NZ_JBFUBD010000274.1:0-3730 GCF_056405935.1 Polaromonas sp. P1_E3 | reverse complement strand
GATGGGGACAGCCATTCGAAAGCTCGGCGATCTTGCCTGAGCCTGTTTTCGCTCAACACAACCAGAGGAGTTTTATGTTCGATGCGCTTTATATCGGTGCGACCGGCATGCAGGCCCAGCAGATGAATGTGGACACGATTGCCAACAATCTTGCCAACGTCAACACCACGGGGTTTAAAAAGGGCCGGCTGACGTTCTCGGACCTGGTCACGCGTTCGGCCGTGCCGCTCCCTTTGGCGGATGCCGGCGCGCCGCTGGGCCTCATGGACGCGGTTACCAGAGTGGGGGCGGGCGTTGGCATAGGCGGCATGGCCAAGCTTTTCGACATGGGCGACCTCAAGAAAACAGAGTCTGCGTTCGACGTAGCAATTGAAGGTGATGGCTTCATGGAAGTGACTTTGCCTGATGGGTCACAGGCTTATGCGCGCGGTGGCACGCTGAGAGTCAACAAGGAGGGCCTGCTGGCGACCCAGGCAGGCTATGCGCTGAAACCTGGCTTGAGTATTCCCGACAGTGCGCAGGCTTTGCTGATCGATCCGGATGGCACCGTGCGGGTGCGTCTGGCAAACCAGGCCACGCCTGTGGAGATCGGGCAGATTGACCTGGTGCGATTCTCCAATCCGCAAGCTCTGCTGGCGCAGGGGGACAACCTCTACCGGCCGACTGAAGCCGCCGGCGACCCGGTTGTCGGCAAACCTGGAGAAGAGGGCCTGGGCCGGATGGCTCAAGGATTTCTGGAAGGCTCCAACGTCAAGCTGGTTGACGAGATGGTGAACTTGATGATCGCGCAGCGCGCCTATGAAGCCAGCGTTAAGGTTGTACAGGCATCCGACGAGATGCTCGGCATGGTCAATGCGCTGCGTCGCTAAGAAAACACTGATGCGTGGTGTTCGTTTTTTTGGTTTTTTGCCTTCTGGTGCCGAGGCGGGTCTCTGCCTGCTTGCGCTCTGGGCGGCTCCCGTGCAGCCTCTTCAGGCACAAACCGCAGCGAGCATGGTGCGTATCAGCCTGCCGGGCCACGTGCAGGTCACCCACAGCGACGTGCGCTTGGGCGACGTTGCCAGCCTCGCCAGTCCGGACCCGACAACCCTGCGGCGCCTGATGAACTTGCCGCTGGGCCGTGCGCCGCGCGCCGGCCAGTCCTTTGTCCTGGAACGGGATGTCCTTGCGCGGTGGATACGGGGTCACGCCGGCCTTCAAGGGGATCAAATCGTCTGGCAGGGCGCTGCGTTCACTGACATCACCCTGCGCAGTCGTGACATATCCGGCGAGGATATCGTCGCCCTCGCGGACAAGACACTCCGGCAGCAACTGCGAGGCCAGCTACCGGACGGCACTCGCATCGAATTGCAGCCGGTGACCGTGCCGCGCGACCTGGCAGTCGCCGATGAACTGGTTGAGATCAATCCCCGTGCTCAGGGTGCGGCGGCGCTGGCTTCCAGAATGACGGTCTGGATCGATGTGGGCAGTGCTGGCAGAGTGCAAAGATCGGTGGCGGTCGTTTTTGAGGTTGCGGTCTACGGGCCGGTGGTGGTTGCCGCCAGAGACATTCCCGCAGGTGCGTCCCTCCTGGCGGGCGATGTGGAGCTGCGTGAACAAAACATTGCCGCAGCCGCAGCTTCGCAGAAAAATCCGGCGCGCCAGTTTTCTGACGGCCAGCGTTTGCGCCGCCCGATTCGGGCCGGCGAAACCTTGACGGCGGCCCACACGGAAGCCGTTCCCGATGTGGCGCGCGGGAGCTGGGCCGTGCTCGAGACGCGCCAAGCCGGCCTGAATGTGCAGAGCCGTGCGGAAGTGCTGCAGGACGGCCGCGCCGGCCAGATGGTTCAAGTCAAGCCTGTCAATGCCACTGCCAGTTTGTTAGCCCGGGTCGCAGGCCCGGGCCGTGTGGAGATGTACCCATGATTTTTTCAGCTTCCAAACCTGGCAATGAATTGCGGAACAACTTCGCGGCCGCGCGTGTGGCTGCGTTGGGGCTGATTCTGTGCTGCTGGGCCTGCCTGTTGCATGCGCAGGGTGTCARCCTCTACGATGAAAAGACCTATCGCCCCTTGACGGCCGACAACAAGGCCTTTCGCGTGGGAGATGTACTTACCGTCCAGGTGTTTGAAAACTCCAGTGCCAGCAGCAGCGCGGACACGGACACTCGAAGAAAAAACAGCCTGTCGGCAGACCTGAGCCACCGTGGCGAAACCAAAGCCCAGACGGGCGTCAACGTGGCCGGCGACTTTGATGGCGGCGGGCGTACCCAGCGCGCCAACCGGCTACTGGTCACTTTGTCTGTGACGGTTCGCGAGGTTTTGCCGAACGGCGACATGGCGGTGACGGGCGAGCAGATGTTGACGGTCAACCAGGAACCGCAACGCGTCACGCTCGAGGGGCGCGTTAGGCCCGTGGACGTGTCTGACGGCAACATCGTTCTTTCCACGAGACTGGCCGACGCGAAGATTACCTATGTCGGCGAGGGCGATATCGCTGAACGCAACCAGCGGCCCTGGTGGCGGAAATTGCTCGATTGGACAGGGTTTTGAAAATGGCGCTCACTTCATTTCTGCGATCGGGGTTTGCCTACCGGTTTCGCCTCATTCCGATGCTCATTTGCTGTGCGCTCAGTCTGGCTGCACCGGCTTCCCACGGTCAGGCTGGCCTGATCCGGATCAAAGACCTGGGCAAGCTCCAGGGGTGGCGAGACAACGCATTGACGGGTACCGGAATCGTGACCGGCCTCGCCGGAACGGGCGACTCACCGACGAACCGGGCCACCCGGCAGGCTTTGTCAAATGCGATGTCCCAGTTCAATCTCAGCGTGCCGCCTGAACAGATCCAAAGCCGGAATGTGGCTGTCGTCATGGTCAGCGCTTCGCTGCCGAGTTTCGCCCGGCCCGGAGACACATTGGACATCACGGTGTCTTCGACAGGCGATGCACGCAGCCTGGTGGGTGGCAGTTTGTTGCAAGTGCCGTTGAAAGCGGCGAACGGCCGTGTCTATGCACTGGCGCAGGGGCCGCTGTCGGTTGGAGGCTACCGTTATGACTCCAACGGCAACGTGTTGCAGAAGAACCACCCGACGGTGGGAGCGGTGCCCAATGGCGCGACCGTTGAGGTCGGAACGGCCAAAGCCGCCACGGAGCCCGGCTCCGCCAGCACCGCCGTTCCCAACGTAACCTTCCTGCTTGCCGAGCCGGACTACACGACGGCGAACCGGATTGCGTTGGCCATCAACACCCAGCTGGGTGCCAACCTGGCCCAGGCGCGCGACGCCTCAGGCATCGACATCGATGTGCCGGAGAGCCAGCGCGGCAGCCTGGTAGCTTTCCTGTCGCGCCTGGAGTCCGTCACGGTCGAGCCCGACAGGCGGGCCAAAGTGGTGATCAACGAACGCACGGGCACAGTCGTCGCGGGCGGGGATGTACGCATCGCCAAGGTAGCCATCACCCATGGTGACTTGAAGATCGCCATCACCGAGCAGAACAGCGTTTCGCAACCCTTCTTTATCGGCGAGGCCGGGCCGGGCGTTCGAACCGCCTTGGTCAGCAATACCCGGATCGATGTGGATGAGCGCAACGGCCCGGGTTTTGTGGCTGGCGGAACCACTGTGGCAGACCTGGTCCAGTCGCTCGCCAAACTAAAGACCAACACCCGCGACATCATCTCGATTCTGCGGGCCGTCAAGGCTGCCGGCGCCCTGCATGCCGAACTCGTCGTCCAGTAGTTCCGACGTCTACACCAG
>NZ_JBFUBD010000273.1:0-3736 GCF_056405935.1 Polaromonas sp. P1_E3 | reverse complement strand
GGTGAAGGCATGGGCAGCATGAAATCCCAGTTCAAGAAGGCTGACGGCAGCGGTGCGCGCTACGCACTGATTTTTGGTGAAGCCGAACTCGCCCAAGGCTGCGTTGCCGTCAAACACTTGCGGGGTGAAAAGGACCAGACCTTACAGGCCCAGGTGCTCCAGCCGTTGGGAGATGTCCTGGCCTGGGCTCCCACCCTGCGTGGCTGAGTGTCAATACAGGCCATTTAGACGCTGCCCAGGCCTCTACAATCACCCCAACGCAATCCGCGCCGTTTTCGGGGCAGAACAAAGACTTTTATGGCAAAACATCTCGATTTGGAAGAACAGGAACAGCTTGACGAACTCAAGCATTTCTGGAAACAGTACGGCGACATCATTACGTGGGCCCTGATCGTGGTTCTCGGTGCCTTGGCGGCGTGGAATGGGTACCAATACTGGCAGCGCAACCAGGCGGCCCAGGCCTCAGTCATGTACGACGAGGTCGAGCGAGCCGTGCAGTCTGGCGACATGGCAAAAATCGACCGCTCGTTGTCCGACATGAAAGACCGTTTTGGCCGGACAACTTACGCCCAGCAGGCAGCCTTGCTTGCTGCAAAAGCCTACTACGACAAGGGCAACATCGACGCATCGCGCGCGGCCTTGAATTGGGTCGCTGAAAAAGCCTCCGATGAGGGTTACCAGGCTATTGCACGATTGCGCCTGGCGGCAGTGTTGCTTGAGAAAAAATCCTATGACGAGGCCCTGCAGCAGGTTTCGGGCTCTTTCCCGAAAGACTTCACAGCACTAGTCGCTGATCGGCGCGGCGATATTCTTGCGGCGCAGGGCAAAAGGCCAGAGGCAAAAGTTGAATACGAAAAGGCTTACAAAGAACTCGACGAGCGATCCGAATACCGGCGCCTCGTGGAGGTCAAGCTCAACGCGCTGGGAGTTGATCCGAGCGCAGCGAAAACCAAGGCCGAAGCGCCATCGAATAGCGAGGTGAAAAAATGATTTATAAGCCTTTTAGGCCCCTCATGCTTGTTGTGCGTGCGCCAGCAGCTATCGTTTTGATAGCAATTTTGAGCGGCTGTTCTTTTTTCGGCGGTGGGCCCGCAAAGCCGCAACCTACGGAACTTCAGCCGGTGACAGGCTTGGTGTCCGCGCGCCAGATCTGGACCACCCGCGTGGGGCAGGTGAACTTCCCGCTGGAGATGGGCGTTTCGGGCAACACGGTGGCAGTAGCCAGCGGTGACGGCACCGTGGCGTTGCTGGATGCCCAGACCGGCCGGGATTTCTGGCGCCACGCGCTCAACACTCCTTTGGCAGCGGGGGCCGGAAATGACGGCAAGGTCGTTGCTGTAGTAACGAAGGCTAATGAGGTCATCGCTTTGCAGGACGGCCGGGAGCTCTGGCGCCAGAAGCTGGGTGCCCAGGCTTTTTCCGCGCCCTTCGTGGCCGGCTTGCGCGTATTTGTCCTTGCCGCGGATCGCTCGGTGACGGCCTTTGATGGGCAGACAGGCCGCAAGCTCTGGACGCAGCAGCGACCCAATGAGCCTCTTGTACTCCGTCAGTCAGGCGTCATGCTGGCGGTGGGAGATACGCTGGTCGTCGGTTTAGGTGGCCGTCTCGCGGGCCTGAACCCATCTAACGGCAGCGTTCGCTGGGAAGTACCAATCGCCACGCCTCGCGGCATCAATGACGTTGAGCGGCTTGTCGATCTGGTGGGGCGCGTGAGCAGGCAAGGTGACATAGTCTGCGCGCGGGCATTTCAGGCGAGTATCGGATGCGTCAACACGGCGCGCGGCAACCTTTTATGGAGCAAGCCAGCCAGTGGCATCCAAGGCGTTGATGGCGATGACCGCCTGCTGTTCGGCACGGAGGCCGACGGCACGGTAAATGCCTGGCGCCGTTCTGACGGTGAGCGTGCGTGGACCACAGACCGCCTGCGCTATCGCAGCCTCACGGCGCCGCTGGTGGTGGGCCGCTCCGTCGCTATCGGCGACTTTTCGGGCTACATCCATCTGCTCTCCCGTGAAGACGGGTCCCTGCTCAATCGCCTGACTACCGAAGGTTCGGCCATCGTCGCAACGCCTGTACTTGCAGGCAATACCCTGATTGCGGTGACCCAAAACGGCGGCGTTTACGGCTTCCAGCCTCAATAAGGGCCCGTGGGTCCTGCCAGAAACTGATTGATGAAACCTGTCATAGCGCTAGTCGGCCGCCCGAATGTGGGCAAGTCGACGCTTTTCAACCGGCTGACCAAGACGCGGGATGCGATCGTGGCCGATTTCGCCGGCCTGACGCGGGATCGCCATTACGGTAATGGAAAGCTGGGACCCCACGAATACATCGTGATTGACACCGGCGGGTTTGAGCCTGATGCGGCGTCCGGGATCTACAAGGAAATGGCCAAGCAGACCCGGCAAGCGGTCGCAGAAGCCGATGTGGTGGTCTTTGTGGTCGATGCCCGCGCGGGTATCAGCGCGCAGGACCATGACATTGCCAAATACCTTCGCAAGCTGGGCAAGCCCACCATCCTGACCGCTAACAAGGCGGAAGGCATGACTGAAGGTGTGCAGCTGTCTGAGTTCTTTGAGTTGGGTCTGGGTGAGGTGCTGGCAGTTTCCGCTTCCCATGGGCAGGGCATGCGCACGCTGGTCGACATGGCCCTGGCGCCGCTTAACTTGCCTGACCCTGATGAAGATGCGGAGCCGCAAGACCCTTCCGTCATTCGTCTGGCCGTTGCAGGGCGCCCCAATGTGGGCAAATCCACCTTGATCAACACCTGGCTGGGCGAGGAACGCCTTGTGGCCTTTGACCTGCCCGGTACGACTCGCGACGCTATTTCTGTGCCTTTTGAGCGCGACGGGCAGAAGTTTGAGCTCATCGATACGGCTGGATTGCGCCGCAAAGGCAAGGTTTTTGAGGCCATCGAAAAGTTTTCTGTCGTCAAGACCCTGCAGGCCATCGAAAACGCCAATGTAGTGCTCTTGCTGTTGGACGCCACCCAAGGGGTAACGGACCAGGACGCCCACATTGCCGGCTACATCCTTGAAAGCGGCCGTTCGGTGGTGCTGGCTGTCAATAAATCGGACGCTGTCGACTCTTACCAGCGCGAGCTTCTCGAGCGCTCCATTGAGACCCGGCTGGGTTTCCTCAAATTCGCGGCCATCCATCCGATCTCGGCCATCAAACGGCAGGGCTTGGGCCCGGTCTGGAAGTCAATCGTCCAGGCCCATGCCTCGGCCAACCGCAAAATGTCCACGCCGGTATTGACCCGCCTGCTGCTGGAAGCCGTGCAGTTCCAGCAACCCCAGCGCTCGGGTGTTTTCCGACCCAAGCTGCGTTATGCACACCAAGGCGGCATGAACCCGCCCATCATCATCATTCACGGCAATTCGCTTGAGCACGTTACTGAGTCGTACAAGCGCTACCTGGAAGGGCGCTTCCGCAAGGAGTTCGACCTCGTCGGTACCCCCTTGCGCATCCAGATGAAGAGCTCCCACAACCCCTTTAAGGACAAGGAATCGGCCTAGGACTACATGACCCGGCCGACGCCCTGTGGTAAGGTCAAGTTCTATTAACTTTTGAACACGGAAAATATCGTGAGCAATAACAAAGGCCAGCTCTTGCAGGACCCATTTCTCAACACCTTGCGTCGCGAGCATGTTCCTGTTTCCATTTATCTCGTTAACGGGATCAAATTGCAGGGCCAGATTGAATCCTTCGATCAATATGTGGTTCTGCTTCGCAATAC
>NZ_JBFUBD010000272.1:0-3769 GCF_056405935.1 Polaromonas sp. P1_E3 | reverse complement strand
GTGCGCAGGCCACACTGGGCGGCATGGCGGGCAACAACTCCTGCGGCAGCCGCAGCATTGCCTACGGCAACATGGTGCACAACGTGCTGGGCGCCAGGGCCTGGACATCCGACGGCGGCCTGCTGCAGCTCGGCGCCTACGCCGGCAGCAGCGGCAAGGCGCGCGAACTGGGCAACCACGTGCGGGCACTCGCCGAGGAGCTGCACCCCGCCATCAAGAAGCGCTGGCCCAAAGTCATGCGGCGCGTCGGTGGCTACAACCTGGACATTTTTGACCCGCAGAGCGAGCGCCCCTACACGCGGGATGGCGCGGTCAACCTGTCGCATCTGCTGATCGGCAGCGAAGGCACGCTGGCGCTGACCCGGTCGCTGACGCTTCAGCTGAGCGAGCTGCCCCGGGCCAAGGTGCTGGGCGTGGTGAACTTCCCGACGTTTTACCGCGCCATGGATGCGGCGCAGCACATCGTCCAGATTGGTGAAGGCGCGCTGACCGCGGTGGAGCTGGTAGACCGCACGATGATTGACCTGTCGCTGCAGAACCCGGCCTTTGCGCCGACGATTCGCACGGCATTGATCGGCGACCCGGCGGCCATTTTGCTGGTGGAATTTTCGGGTGCCAGCAAGGCCGAGCTGCTGCCCAGGCTCAAGCGCCTGGGCGAACTGATGGGCGACCTGCTGCTGCCCGATTCGGTGGTGGAAATGACCGAGGACGCGCCGCAAAAAAACCTGTGGGAGGTGCGCAAGGCCGGGCTCAACATCATGATGAGCCTCAAGGGCGACGGCAAGCCGGTGAGTTTTATCGAAGACTGYGCCGTGCCGCTGGTGCACCTGGCCGCCTACACCGACGCGCTGACTGAGGTTTTCCGCAAATACGGCAGCAAGGGCACCTGGTATGCCCATGCCTCCGTCGGCACGCTGCATGTGCGGCCCATCCTGGACATGCGGCGTGAAGRCGCACCCAAGATGCGCGCCATTGCCGAAGAAGCCTCGGAGCTGGTGCGCAAGTTCAAGGGCGCCTACAGCGGCGAGCACGGCGATGGCCTGTGCCGCGGCGAATGGATCAAGTGGCAGTTCGGCCCCGAGATTAACGAGGCCTTTGCCGCCATCAAGCAGTACATGGACCCGGCAGGCCTGCTGAGCCCCGGCCGCATGATCAACCCGCCCAAGATGGACGACACGCGGCTGATGCGGTTTCCGCCGGGGTACAAGGTCATCCCCCTCAAGACCGCGCTGGACTGGCGCGCCTGGGACGTACAGAACGACCCGGCCACCGAAAGGACCAGCGCGCCCGGCAGCGGCGGTGACCCGGCCCGCGGCTTTGCCAAGGCCGTGGAGATGTGCAACAACAACGGCCATTGCCGCAAGTTTGACGCCGGCACCATGTGCCCCAGCTACCGTGTGACACGCGACGAGCAGCACCTGACACGCGGACGCGCCAACACGCTGCGCCTGGCACTGAGCGGGCAGCTGGACGGCATGAAGGCCGAAGACGCCTTCACCAGCGAGGCCGTGAAGGACGCGCTGGACCTGTGCGTGGGCTGCAAGGGCTGCAAGCGCGACTGCCCCACCGGCGTCGACATGGCCAAAATGAAGGTGGAGTTCTTGCACCACTACAAGAACCGTCACGGCTACACGCTCAAAGACAAGATGGTGGCGTACCTGCCCGACTATGCCCACTGGGCCAGCCGGCTTGCGCCGCTGCTGAACCTGCGCGACAAGGTACCGGTGCTGGCGGCCTGGAGCGAAAAGTTCATGGGCCTGTCAGCCCGCCGCACGCTGCCGCAGTGGACGCATCACACCTTCTGGAAACGCCTGAACAGGCCCGGCGCAGCGCTGAAGGGACGCGTCACGACCGCCACGCGCGACGAAGTGCTGGCGGCCGCGCGGCCGGTGGTGCTGTTTGTGGACACCTTCAACGGCTACTTCGAATCGGAAAATGCGCTGGCCGCGCTCAAGGTGCTGCAGGCGGCCGGCTACACCGTGCATGTGGCAGCCAAAACCGTGGCCGACGGCAAGAGCCTGTGCTGCGGCCGCACCTACCTTGCGAGCGGCATGGTGGCCAAGGCCAAAGCCAAGGCGCGCGAGGTGGTGGAGGCCCTGCTGCCCTTTGCCGAAAAAGGCATTGCCATCGTCGGGCTGGAGCCCTCCTGCCTGCTGACGCTGCGCGACGAGATGCTGGTGATGGGCCTGGGCGAAGCCGCGCACACCATCAGCCGCCACGCATTGCTGCTGGAGGAGTTCCTGGCGCGTGAAGCAGCCGACGGCAAACTCGACAAGCTCAAGGGCCGGCTGAAAGCGGCAACCCAGCCCATCCTGCTGCACGGCCACTGCCACCAGAAGGCCTTTGGCGCGGTGAGCCCCATCATGGATGTGCTCAAGCTGATTCCCGGCGCAAAACCCGAGTTGATCGAGTCAAGCTGCTGCGGCATGGCCGGCAGCTTCGGCTATGAAGCCAGCCACTATGAGGTGTCGATGCAGATGGCCGAGCTCAGCCTGCTGCCGGCGGTGCGCAAGCAGCCCGGCGCGATTGTGGTGGCCGACGGCACCAGCTGCCGCCACCAGATCAGGGACGGCGCGCAGCGCGAGGCAATCCACGTGGCGGTGCTGCTGGCGCAGAAGCTGCGGGGCTGAGGGCGCCGCGCGGCAGGTTTTCAGGACCCTTGACGCTATACTTTTAATAGCTGCTTGCGCTCGCCCTTATTGGGCTACAGCCTGTTTTCCTGAATATTCAAGTGCAACGCACATCAGCCATGCAAACGCCTAGACATGCCCCACCACCATGGGCGCATGCCTGAGGTGAAGCGACAGGCCCAAGGCGGCCATGTGGTTGCCGTTGCGCCCGAGGATGGTTTCGGCCAGCGGGAGGAATTCTTCCTCTTCAAAACGCGCGTGTTTCAGGTAGGCCTGCACCAGCGCCTCCACTGCTTGCAGGTCCAGCTCGGCGGGCTGGTTTTTTGCCGCCGCTTTCACCGCCGGCTCGAGGTCATTCCAGATGGACTCGATCTTGCGGTGCTCGGCCACCAGGCGTTTGACCATGGCCCTGACCTTCTCGGCCTCTTCCCCCTTGGCGGCGCTGCGCAGCACTGCCGGGAACAATTCATTTTCTTCGTCGGCATGGTGGCCTGCCACCGCGTACTTGAAGAGGCTGAGTGTGCGCGAAGCGACGTTGTGCGCTTGCGCTGCCGTGGCCAGCAAGGCTGGCAGCTCGGCGAAAGCCTGTAGCTGGGAAGCAATGCCGAAGTGGCATTGCGAAAAACCGGCCAGCGGCATGCTGAGGTCAGCCTGGCCCATAGCGGCGGGAGGCGCGGGCAATTCCCCACTGTGGTAGCTGACGTGATGGATGCTCATGGATCTTCCCCTGGTTAACGGATGCCCCTGCCGGCCGGCCAACCCGGCAACAGCCGGGAACTGCCGGGAAGCCAATCGACACCGTGCAGCCAGTTTGACTATAGGGAGGCGATCAAGGGCGCTGTTGATCCACGTCAAGCAAGCTGCGGTTGCGCCAAAGCCCATGTCAGAATACGCGGAAATTTATTCCAACAGGGAGGGCTTGATGAACCATTTATGGACGCGCGTCTGTGCGCTGGCGGTTGTGTTGTCTTGCGGTGCCGCGCTGGCGCAGCCGATGTCAAAAGACGAAGCCGAAAAAATCTGGGCTGAGGCCCGCACGGCGGCCAAGGAAGGCCCGCAGGACATTCCCCTGGCCGACCAGGCGGTGCTGAAGCTGCCGGCCGGCCGCATTTTTGTGACGCAACCGCAGGCCGCCAGGC
>NZ_JBFUBD010000271.1:0-3795 GCF_056405935.1 Polaromonas sp. P1_E3 | reverse complement strand
GCTGGTGCCCGTGACCTTTTTCATGGCGCCGGTCCCTGCCGTGGCCGCCATCGTGACGGCGACCGCCATGGCGATTTTTTCGGGCGATATTCCCGGCTGCCTGCTGCGGATTCCGGGCACCCCGGCATCTGCTGCCTATACCGACGAAGCTTTCGCATTGACGCGCAAAGGCCAGGCGGAGCTTGCGTTGGGTGCCGGCCTGGTGTTTTCCGCGGTGGGCGGCCTGTTCGGTACCGTGGTGCTGATTCTTGCCGCACCGGCCCTGGCTGATTTCGCCATCCGCTTCAGCTCATTCGAATATTTCTGGCTGGTCTTGCTGGGCCTGACCTGCGCAGTTTTCATTACTTCTGACCGGCCGCTCAAAGGAGTGATCTCACTTCTGCTAGGCCTGATGGTGGCCTGTGTCGGTCTCAATAACCCGGGCGGCTACCCCCGCTTCACGTTCGGCAACGCCGAGATGACGGGCGGCATCGGCATGATCTCCATGATGATCGGGATGTTTGCGATCTCCGAAATCATCCGCTATGTGGTGGACACCAGCCCGCCGGCCGAACTGGTGGTGGACCAGGTGGGCAATGTGTTGAAAGGGCAGTGGCAGCTGGCCAAAAAATACCCGGTGCAGATACTGCGGGGCAGCGTGCTGGGCACCGCGGTGGGCGCGTTGCCCGGTGCGGGCGCCGACATTGCCGCATGGATGTCTTATGCCATGAGCAAGAAATTTTCCAAAGAACCCGAAAAATTCGGCACCGGCCATGTGGAAGGCATCGTGGAGTCGGGGTCGGCCAACAACAGCGCGCTGGCGGGCGCGTGGATTCCCGCGCTGGTGTTCGGTATTCCGGGCGATTCAATCACGGCCATCGTGATCGGTGTGCTCTATATGAAAAACATGAATCCCGGGCCGACGCTTTTTACCACCAACCCGCAGAACATCTACGCCATTTTCCTGATCTTCATCCTGGCCAACATCATCATGATTCCCCTGGGCATCCTGTGTATCAAGGCATCCAAGAAAATCCTCAAGGTACCGCGCAACATCCTCATGCCGGTCATCCTGCTGTTTTGCATTGTGGGCACCTTTGCCATCAACAATTCAGCCTTTGAGATTACCGTGATGCTGGTGGCGGGCCTGATCGCCTATCTGCTGGAAGAGAATAATTTCCCCATCGCACCCGCCATTCTGGGTGTGGTGCTGGGCGGCATGCTTGAGGAAAACTTCATCACTTCCATGATCAAGTCGGACGGCAACGTCATGGCGTTTGTCAGCCGGCCGATTGCCGCGTGCCTGGCCGTGGTGACGGTGCTGGTCTGGACCTTGCCCCTGGTGTTGCGCCAGTTACGCCAGAGGCGGCAGCTGGCCTGACTGCCTTTCGCGGCAGCTTGGGTACGCTTCAGTGGGTGGCAACAGGCTCAGTCACGCCGAGCTTGATGGCCCAGCTTGACAGGGAAGGCAGGATGGACGGATACAGCTCCACACCGCCCTGTTTCTGCTTGTCAGCCAGCGCAACGCCTTTTTCTCCTGGTGTACGCACGGCAGAACCCTCGTGAGCGGGGCGTGATGCGCGGCAAGCGTCGGCCACATGGCCGGTCTGACGCGTGAAGGCATCCAGGCCTGCAAAAGCGCGCGGGTCAATCACCTGTAAAAACACCGTCGCGCCCCAGCCTTCCTTCGCGTCGGCACGGCCGTGGCCGGCCAGGCCACCCGTGAGGGCCTCCACCAGCAAGGTGAGTCCGTAGCCTTTGTGGCCCGAATCCATGCCACCAAGCGGCAGGATGGTGCCCTTGGGTTCGTCGAACAGCACCGACGGGTTGTCGCTGGCCGCACCGTGGCCGTCCATGACCCAGGCGGCGGGCAGGCGCTTGCCCTCCTTGTGCAGCCGGTTGGTCATGCCGTTCGTCGTGGCTGAAGTCGATACGTCCATCAGCACCGGGACGCTGCCGGTGGGGATGCCGGCCGAAATCGGGTTGGGCGTGAACACAGGGTCCAGCCCGCCGAACGGCGCAACGCTGGCGGTGTTCGGGTCCGAGCAGGTCAGGATCATCATCAGTCCCCGGTCGGTGGCGCGCTTGAGGTAGGCGGCCAGGCAGGCGATATGGTGGCTGCGGCGAATGACCACCGTGCAGGTGCCTTGGGCGGCGGCGCGCTCACTGGCCAGCGCCATGGCTTCAAGAACCAGCCACGGCCCGGGCAGGCGGCGGCCGTCCCAGGTCACCGCCGCAGGATGGTCAGCCAGGGTGGTGGGTGTGCCGAGTTTTTGCATCGCGCCGGACTCCAGCTCCGCCAGGTAGCCCGGCAGCAGGGCGAGCCCATGGGTGTTGTGGCCCATCAGGTCTCCCTGGACCAGTATGTCGGCCACGGCAGCAGCTTTGTCGTGCTCCAGGCCGGCGGCGCTCAGCAGGGTGTGGGCGTAGTGGATCAGGTCGTGATGGGCATATCGCATGGATTGTCTCGGCGGTTGTCTCAATGTTGTTGCTGTGGCGCTCTGTTTTTGATAGCTGCTAGCGCCTGTCCTGTATGGGCTGGCCGTGCTTTTGTGCACATCCTCCCGCACAGGCTACATCAGGCCGGCCATCGCTATCCTCAACATTCTAGGGACGAACACGCATGGGCGCCTGCCGCTCAATGCGCCTGGCATTGAATCCAGCGGCCATAAAAAAAGCGGAAAGCTGGCCAAGACCCGCTTTCCGCCTGAGCCACCGAAGCCGGTGCCGGGGACCCTGTTTATGGATAAGCCGTCAATCAGCCCAGCTTGATGCTGCTGGGGTCTGCAGTGAGATAGCCGACAGCCGCGCCGAAGCGGTCTTTGTAGTTCGCGCGCACCAGTGGGTCCAGCGTGGCCTGCACCTTGCTGTGCAGTGAATTCCAGTCGCCCGCGTGCTGGAAGTTGCTCATGATGTAGGTCCAGCCGTTCAGGTCGTCCACCACATGCAGTCCGGTAGCCTCGGCGCCCGCGGGCATCGACATCAGGCGCGACAACTGTTTCGTGTCGACGTTGTAGGCCCAGATGAAATTGTTGACGTGCGAGCCGCTGTCTTCGCCGATGAAGAGGGTGCGCATTTTTTCCGAAAACTTGAGGTTGTCGGGGTTGGCGATTTTATTGGGGTCGGCCTTGTTGCCCAGCGCATCGGCAGCAATGTCTTCACCAACCAGCAGGGCCTTGGTGTGTACGGGCATCCATTCGCTGTCGATGGCGTTGCCGCCCAGGTCTTTTTGTCCGCCGGCCAGCTTGTGCGCCATCACACCGCCGGCGATCAGGGCCTTGTCCAGGGCAATGCCGCTGGCCGCGTTCCAGCCCTTGCCGGTCTTGACCATGGAGTCCTGGATGTTCTGCAGCGCCGAGTAGGCAACTTTGTCCTTGATATTGACCGTGGTGCCTTCCATTTTGGAAAAGCCCATGCTGCCGCCCATGAGGTAGGCGTAGCGGTGGGTTTCCAGGAAGGCTGCGGCTTTTTCCATGCCGGGCTTGATCTTGATCCAGTTGGCATTGCCGCCATAAAACACCTTGGTGAAGCTCGCATCACCAGGGTCTGTTTTCGAAACCGTCATGATGTCGGCGGGCTTGAGCGTGTCGGCCATCTTTTCGATTTCCGCGCTGGTGGCATGGCCCAGCTTGATCCAGGAAATCTTCGCACCTTCAGCGGCCGGGTCGACCGAGAAACCGGTACCTAGCTTGCCCACATACAGCGTGCCCGACGAAAGGTCTTTCTCCCGATCGGCCACAAAGACAAAGAGGCCGCTGTTGGTGGCGTCGTCGCCCATCAGTACGGTGCGGTTGTCTGGCATGACCTGCACCAGTT
>NZ_JBFUBD010000270.1:0-3798 GCF_056405935.1 Polaromonas sp. P1_E3 | reverse complement strand
CGCTGGCGCTGCGTCAGCGCCAGGCGCTGTTCGCGCCGCCACCGCTCAATGTGGGCGTGGTTTCCAGACATCAGAGTGGTCGGAACAGGCTGGCCGCGCCAGCTTTCGGGCCGCGTGTAATGGGGGCAATCCAGCAAGCCGTCGAGCGCAGGGTTGAAGCTGTCCAGCTGATGGCTACCCTCGTCATTGAGCACGCCGGGCTGGAGCCGCGCCACCGCATCGAGCAAGGCCATGGCGGCAATTTCCCCGCCCGACAGCACAAAATCGCCCAGGCTGATCTGCAAGTCAACATGGGCCTGGATGAAGCGCTGATCCAGCCCTTCGTAGCGGCCGCAGATCAACACCGCACCGGCGCCGGCCGACCAGCCTTCAACGCCAGCATGGTCCAAAGCCTTGCCCACAGGCGAAAAAAGCACCGTGGGAACTTTGGACGCACCTGAGGAAACGCGATCAGCCTGTATTTTTTCAAGGCACAACGCCAGCGGCTCAGCCATCATCACCATGCCCGGGCCGCCGCCGAAAGGCCGGTCGTCCACGCGGCGGTAGTTGCCGTCGGCAAAGTCCCGCAGGTTCCAGAGCTTCACCTCAACAAGGCCAGATTCGTAGGCACGGCGGGTCACGCCGCTGACCAGGAAGGGCGCAAAAAGCTCGGGGAAAAGTGTGATGATGTCGAAGCGCATGGGGCTATTGTGTGCGAGCCCGGCGCTTCGGGGCAACAGCCCCTTCGGGCTACAAAAATCAGTAGTCCGGCTGCCAGTCAACCGTGATGCATTTGCCGGCGATATCTACCGTGTCGACATACACGGAGACAAATGGAATCATGCGTTCGGCGGTCACGCTGGAGCCGTCTTCCTGCTGGACGGTGTACTCCACACAGAGGACCGAGTGCGGGCCGGTGGCCATCAGGTCACGCACCAGGCCCAATGGCACGCCTTCGCGGTTGACCACGTTCAGGCCGATCAGGTCGACCCAGTAGTACTCATCCTTGGAGGCCGCAGGAAAACTGCTGCGGGACAGGAAGATACGCGCGCCGCGCAAAGCCTCGGCGGCATTGCGGTCATCGAGGCCGATAAATTTGGCGACAACGGTATCGGAATGAACTTTGGCCTCGTCGACGCTGAGCGTGACTGTGCCGGAGAACACGGTAAACCCTGGGCGAAATTTGGCGTCAGGCGCCTGCAAAAACCAGGATTTGGCCGCGAAAAGCGCTTCTGGATCGGTGCTGTGCGGCAGGATTTTCACCCAGCCCTTGACGCCCCATGCATCCAGGATGCGCCCGACTTCGATGGCGTCGTGCGGAAGGCTTGAGGGCGTCAAGCCTGCCGACGATTGAAGGCCGGGCTGCATCAATCTCTAAATCAGACCGAGTTCTTCAGGCCGTTTTGACAGCAGCCGTAGCACCTTGCTTGACCAGGCGCAGGACGGTAGGAGACGGCTGGGCGCCCACACCGATCCAGTGGGTCAGGCGGTCTTGCGCAATGCGCAGGCCTTCTTCGCCACCTTTGGCGATCGGGTTGTAAAAACCGATGCGCTCGATGAAACGGCCGTCGCGGCGAACGCGTTTGTCAGCCACAACAATATTGAAAAAAGGACGGTGCTTGGAACCGCCGCGTGCAAGTCGAATGACGACCATGATTTATCCTTCGGGTGGTGGGGCTTACCGGTAAGGTAGATACCCCAATGTTCTGCAGCGCTTGAGACACACGACATGGCCACCCGGCCAGCGAATTGCTGCAAAGCCTGAGATTATAGCCTGCCGAAGGGTTTTTGCCCAAATTCGCCCCTCCCCCGCTCCTGAAGCCTCCCCGCAGACCCTTTCTCCTGCCTTCGA
This sequence comes from Polaromonas sp. P1_E3, assembly GCF_056405935.1. Taxonomy (NCBI): domain Bacteria; kingdom Pseudomonadati; phylum Pseudomonadota; class Betaproteobacteria; order Burkholderiales; family Comamonadaceae; genus Polaromonas; species Polaromonas sp. P1_E3. The sequence continues at coordinate 1,967 of NZ_JBFUBD010000270.1, read as the reverse complement.
AACACCACTGACATGCCCCTCATACGCCCCAGCCGCGAAGAAGACATTTCCGCCATCACGGCCATTTACGGCCACCACGTCCTGCACAGCACAGGAACGTTCGAAACCGAGCCGCCCAGTGTGGCCGACATGACGACCCGCCGGGCAGACGTACTGTCCAAAGGCCTGCCCTACCTGGTCGCCGAGGAAGACGGAAAAATTGTGGGCTTCGCCTACGGTAACTGGTTCAAGCCGCGCCCGGCCTACCGGTTTTCAGTGGAGGACTCGATTTACCTCGCGCCTAACCTGCACCGCAAGGGCCTGGGCCGCGCCTTGCTTGCCGAGCTGCTGGCGCGGCTTGAAGCGGTGGGCGTACGCAAGGCCATGGCCGTGATCGGTGATTCGGCCAACGCAGGTTCGGTGGGCGTGCACCGCTCGCTCGGCTTCACCGAAGTCGGCACCATTGCATCGTGCGGCTGGAAGTTCGGCGCCTGGCGCGACATTGTGATCATGGAAAAGACCCTGGGCGCAGGTGACACGCAGCCGCCGGCGGATGCACCCGCCGCATAATCGCCGCATGCAAGCAACTGCCTCCACAGCGCCCAAGGCGCCCAAAAACAAAACCCTCGCCGCCTGGCTCGCTTTTATCGGCGGCCAGCTCGGCGTGCACCGCCTTTACCTGTTCGGCCTGGGCGACGTCTGGGCCTGGGTGCATCCCATCGCCGCCGCGCTGGGCTGGTGGGGCGTGGAACGTGTGCGGCTGTACGGGCAGGACGACCATTTGGCCTGGGTGCTGATTCCGCTGCTGGGTTTTACGCTGGCCGGCACGGCATTGACCGCGATTTACTACGGCCTGATGTCCACCGACAAGTGGAACGCGCTGCACAACGCAAGCTCCCCCGGGACCCAGTCCGGCAACACCAACTGGCTGACCATAGGCGCGGTCGTGTTTGCCCTGCTGTTCGGCACCATTTCACTGATGTCCAGCATCGTCTTCAGCTTTCAGCGCTACTTCGAGTACCAGGTTGAAGAGGCCAAGAAAATCAGCCAATGAATAAGGCCCCCACGGTCACTCACTTCGTGTAGCTCCCTGCCCCCCGAGGGGGCCGCCCGCCCTACGGCCCGGCAAAGCCGGTTCCGGGGCTCATGCTGGCTTAAGAGTTCAGTGGCGTAACAAGCGAAGGGGCTATTCACCAGTGGGGGCCGCGGAACCGGCTTTGCCGGGCCGCAGGCGCCGCCCCCTCGAGGGGGGAACAGGCTACACGAAGTGAGCCTGGACGGGGGTGGGTCAGAAAACCTGAAGACTGACCCAGTACGCGATGGCTGCCACGAAGGCTGAAGCCGGGATCGTGAAAATCCAGGCCCAGACGATGTTGCCGGCCACGCCCCAGCGCACCGCTGAAGCGCGCTGCGTGGAGCCTACGCCGACGATGGCGCCGGTGATGGTGTGCGTGGTGGAAACAGGAATACCCAGCCCGGTCGCCAGGAAGAGCGTCAGCGCGCCGCCGGTCTCGGCGCAGAAGCCGCCTACGGGCTTGAGCTTGGTGATCTTCTGGCCCATGGTTTTCACGATGCGCCAGCCGCCGAACATGGTGCCAAAGCCAATGGCGATGTAGCAGACAATGACCACCCAGATCGGCAGGTGCTCCGTGGTCGCCATCATCCAGACCGGCAAGCCCTGCACATTGCTGGTCGTCGCGGCGATCAGCAACAGCCAGATGATGCCGGCTGTCTTTTGCGCGTCGTTGCCGCCGTGCCCCAGGCTGTAGGCACCGGCGGACACCAGCTGAAGCCGGCGAAACCATCGGTCGGCCTTCGACGGGGTCGTCCTGCGGCATACCCAGGCCACCGCCACCATCATCAGCGAGCCCAGCAGGAATCCGAGCAACGGCGAGACAAAGATAAATGCCACCACCTTGAACACACCCGACGCGATCAGGGCGCTGGCACCCGCCTTGGCGATCACCGCGCCGACGATGCCGCCGATC
>NZ_JBFUBD010000269.1:0-3810 GCF_056405935.1 Polaromonas sp. P1_E3 | reverse complement strand
GTCCCAACTGCAACCACCATCGCATCACCAGGTTATTTGCGCGCATAGCTCAGCTGGGCCCAGAGCGCGGCCCTCCGAAGGTCGAGGCCGGCAGTTCGAGTCAGCCTGCGTGCACCAGCAATAACCAAATAGATTTTTCTCGCGTTAGCTCAGTCCGGAATCAGAGCATCTGCCTACGAAGCAGAGGGTCGGAAGTTCAAATCTTTCACGCGAGGCCATTCAGTTTTCATTCAGTCCGATTCAACCCGTGTGTGGCGCAGTTGGTAGCGCACGTGTCTTGGGCGCATGAGGTCGCAGGTTCGAGACCTGCTACACGGACCATTCCCGTTCCGGTCTTCTTCGTTTTTGGTCTGTTAGCTCAGCTGGTAGAGCACTTCCCTGTCCAGGATGTGGTCACGGGTTCGATTCCCGTACAGGCCGCCACAGTTATGTCGTGACACCTCGGTCGATAGCGCGATGAGTCGGCAACCCATGCGCCGGCTCGAACCCGGACCGGGACGCCAAAAGAAATGCTCAAGTGGCGGAATCGGAAGACGCACCTGTTTCAAAACCAGGTCTTTTGGGAGTTCGAGTCTCCCCTTGAGTACCAGAACAGTTTTTAGCCCCGGTGGTGGAATAGGAAGACACACTGGCCTTAGAAGCCAGCGCCTTCGGGCATGCCGGTTCGATGCCGGCCTGGGGCACCATTTTTTTTTCAGATTTTTCGAAGGGTCAAGGTGCCGGCATCAAAACCGTTCTCAGGCTTCGAACTCATGTTTTCCACGGGTGTGTAGCTCAACCAGGCAGAGCAGCGGCCTCCAAAGCCGAAGGTTAGAAGTTCGATTCTTCTCGCGCCCGCCAGCGATTTCCGGCGGTGTACCCCAGTGGTCGAAGGGAGCGGATTGCAAATCCGCCTGCGTCAGCACACGTCAGTTCGAATCTGACCACCGCCTCCATCTCATTGCTTTCAGCGCCTGTAGCTCAGCCAGGACAGAGCGCTGGGCTTCTACCCCAGTTTGCCGGCCGTTCGAATCGGCCCAGGCGCGCCACATTCCCTATTCAACCAACCTCAAGGAGATTTGCCATGACAGCCAGAAACACAGTGGCCTCCAGGAGGATGGCCAAACGAACAGCCACGCCCCGCACCCGCATTGTTCGTGCCCTGCTGCGCGGCATCATCGCCGCCGGCAGCGCGCGGCATCGCCACGCCCTGCCGAAGCGGGGGCAAGCACAAGATGACCGCGACCTGGATCAGCGCGTCCGCGAATGCGGCGAGTGGTGAGCGCGCCTGGTGTCCACTCCCCGATATTCCACGATAGCTCAGCTGGTGGAGCGCGCGATTGTTAATCGCGTCGTCCCCCGTTCGACCCCAGGTCGTGGAGCCAATTTTTTCTTCATAGCCGCATAGCTCAGTGGTAGAGCAGTGCCTTGATAAGGCACAGGTCGCTGGTTCGATGCCAGCTGCGGCTACCAATTTCTTCATTTTTCTGGTGCAAGTGGCGCAGTTGGCAGCGCAGCGGGATGTGACCCCGCGGGTCACCGGTTCGAGTCCGGTCTTGCACCCCACCTTACGCGGGTATAGCTCAGGGGCAGAGCAACCGGCTTTTAACCGGTAGGCCGGGATTTCGAAATTCTCTGCCCGCACCATTCTTCATCCAGCTCTTTAGCTAAAACGGTAGAGCAGCGTCCTTACAAGGCGATGGCCGGGAGTTCGATCCTCTCAAGAGCTACCAAATTCATTCTTTTCACCTTACAGGAGGCCACGATGCATCACGTTCTGCAGCTCGACATCCAGGGGACGCCCCAGGCCTGGATCACGGCTGAAGATGCGGCCTTGCACTATGCCACTGGCACTGTGGCTTGGGAGGAGGGCGACAGTCCCCTCGTCACCCTCCGCGGTGGGTGGAACGTGGCCCGTGGTCGGCAATCGCTGATGGTCATTCAGCCCATCATTGCCCTGCGCGGCTCGCCGCGGCGCAACCTGTTTGAAGTCACGCCGGCCGTGTCGAAGCCCAAGCTGTTGCGCCGGGACCGCTGCACCTGCGCCTACTGTGCTCAGGTTTTCCTCGAGAAAGATCTAGAGGCCGAGCACATCATCCCCGACAGCAAGGGCGGGTCCTACAGCTGGACCAACCTGGTCAGCGCCTGCCGCTCGTGCAATGCACGCAAAGGCGCCCGAACCCCCGAGCAGGCTGGAATGCCGCTGGTCTATCTGCCTTACGTTCCGTCGCTGTGGGAAGACTTTCTGCTGCGCGGCCGCAATGTACGGGCCGACGTCCATGAGTGGCTGGCCGCCCGGCTGCCCAAGGGATCCAGGCTGAATTGAATTCAGCAGCGAAGCGGCGCATTGTGAAAGTGGTGCGCCGTTTTTTTATTCCTGATCGTTCCCTGGTTCATCGGTATGCCTGTGCGCGGCCCGCTGCCGCCGCCATGTGGCGGGATCGGCCATGGGTCACGGCTAAAGGCGGAACAGGCTACCTGCCTTTAAGATCAACCCGTTGAGATGCTGGCAGTGACTGGTCTTGGGGGGAATTCCTTTGTCAGGAATGACCCACCCGGATCATCAGTTCGGGCCGCTATCTGTTTTGAGCACTACTGCCTTGTATTGACCTCTAATGATCTTTGACCACGACCGTTTTGACGCCGCCATCATCGACCTGGACGGCACCATGGTCGATACCCTGGGCGACTTTGTGGCTGCCCTCAATCTAATGCTGACCGAAATGCTGCCGGGCCACGCGACGGCGTTCGGGCTCGATGCCGTCGTCGTGGAGCGCATGGTTGGAAAAGGCTCGGAGCATCTCGTCAAGACCACGCTGGAATATGTCCAGGAAAAGATGGGCATTGCAACAGGCATTGCGCGGCCAGCTATCGATTTAATAGCGCATTACGATGCGGCCTATGCCGCTTACCAACGGCATTACACCCGCATCAATGGCCGGCACTCCGCGGTTTATCCGGGTGTTCTGGAGGGGTTGCGGGCATTGCATCAGGCGGGATTGCCGCTTGCCTGCCTGACCAACAAGCCCCTGGCGTTTGCCCGTGAGCTGCTCAAGCTCAAAGGACTCGACGGTTTTTTTGTACAGGTGTTTGGCGGGGATTCATTCGAGCGGAAAAAACCCGACCCGTTGCCATTGCTGAAAACCTGCGAAAGCCTGGGCGCTGCGCCCGCCCGTACGCTGATGATTGGCGACTCCAGCAACGACGCGCGGGCCGCCCGGGCCGCAGGGTGCCCGGTGCTGCTGGTGACGTATGGGTACAACCATGGCGAGCCGGTGCGCGCTGTGGACGCAGATGGCTTCATTGACTCGCTGGCGGAGCTGCGGTTTCGGAAATGACAACGGGGCTTGCGCCCCGTTGAGAGAGTGTGGCGTGCGCCGCTTCAGGCGGGTTTGCCCAGCATGGCGTCCTTCAGTTTCCAGTCGGCCGGTTGCGGGCCCAGCCAGATACGCAGAAGTGCGGTGAAGAACTCTGCTTCCTTGAATGGATCGCCTTGCGGTTTGCCTTTGACCGTGATGATGGTGCCGGTGCCGGGGATCCAGTCAATGGTGAAGTTGTCCCCGGCCACCAATTTCTTCTGGCTGGCGAATATCTGCCCCATCTTGATCAGTCCGGGAATCAGCTTGGACATTTCTCCTTTGGGCGTGTTTTCTTCGAAGGCTTTGGTGAAGCTCTTGCCGAGCTCGTTCGAATCAATTTCACGCAGCAGCGTGATGCTGACGCGTTTGGGGCCAGGGGCGGCGTAGACCTCTTCAGGCGTCACGGCCTTCTTGCCGAGGTAGAGGGCGCCGACGTAGACCTTGAAAACGGCTTTATAGCGAACGCCTGCGC
>NZ_JBFUBD010000268.1:0-3826 GCF_056405935.1 Polaromonas sp. P1_E3 | reverse complement strand
AAAGGCGAGAGGTCAAGCAGGCTGGGAATGACCCGTGCAGTCAGTGCGGCGGTACGTCGCAACCAGTCGGATACAGAAACGATTTCCGGGTCAAGGCCGGTATATTCCCGCACGCCTTCGACAATGGCAAACAGTTGCCCCTGGTGAGAAATGTTGTGCAGAAGAACGATGCGCTGAAAGCGCGTGTATTTCAGCCAGACGCCCGGTTGCAGGTGCACGCCGCCTATCAGCAGTGTGCCGTCTTTCGGAAACTGATGCGCAAACGGCTGCACGGCGGTAATACCTTCTGCAGCGTACCCCCGATGCACCGGCACATCGGACCAAAGCTTGACCGGGCGCCTGCCGGCCAGAAGCCGCGCAAGGTCCAGCAGTTCCCGCTCCGCGCCGGTGTACAACTCGCCGAAACGGCCAAGCAGGTGCAGGACGCCGGGGTCGTTGGGAGTCAGGCCTTGGGTCATCAGCCGCGATTATCTCCGCGGCCAGCGAATCTCAGGGGCCCCCGTGCCACATAATTCCTGCATGCAAGACGGCGACAAAGTTGTGATGGACAAGGTCCACCCACCTTCCCACGAGGCGGATCACGGGGAATGGATGTCGCGAGGCAGCCAGCTGGACAGCGCCGGCCAGCCCGAGCTGGCGCTGGCCGCTTTCGAAAAGGCCCATGCCCTATCGCCGATGGATGTCAATTCGGCATCCGCCTGCGCCACGCTGCTCAGCGTGCTGGATCGCCCACAGGCCGCCTACCGCACACTGCTGGGCATTGAGGCGCTGCTGTTGCAGGATGCCGATGGCGCGGCCAACCTGGCAATCGCGGCAGAGGCCTGCGGTGACCTGGAAAAGGCCCAGGCGGCCTATACCAGGGCGCTGGAACTCAACCCCGGCCATCTGCGGGCGCTGAACAACGTTGCCATCCTCGCGCCCGGGTCGTCGCAGTGGGACCTGGCCATCCACCTGGCCCGCAAGTGCATTGACATCCAGCCCGCCCACCCGCCCTATCACGCCAACCTCGCTGAATACCTCTCAGGTGCGCGGCGCTACGCCGAGGCTGTAGAGGCTACCCGGCTTGCACTGGCGCAATTTCCGGAACATGCCGAGCTGAAACTTCGGCACATCGCGCTTCTGGCTTTCACCGGCGAGCTTGAAAAAGCCGACGCCGCCCTGAAAGACCTCGATGGCAACACCCGCAGCCTGCTGGGCGAGTTCCTGCTGAAACTGGAAACCGCAGAAGGCACTGCGCTTGAAGGCACCATCCAGGGCAAGGGCGCCGATCATGCGGCAGCCGACGCGTTGCAGATCCACATGCGGCAAGCCTTCCGCAACAGGGCCCTCGGCGATTGGCGGCACCATCACGGCCTCGCCGAGGTCCTGCAAAAAGCGCTGCATGAATCCCTTGCGACCCAAAGGAACCGGGACTGGGGTGATGCGCCCTTTCATGGCCTCACGCTTGGCATGGGCGAAGCTGAGCTGCAGCAGATGCGTCAGCAAACCCAGGAAGTCACCAAAACCCGCTTCAAATCCTGCCCGCCGTTCAAGCCCGATGCGCGCACGCGCCGGCTGCCAACCGATAGCCGCATCCACGTCGGCCTGGCCGTGCAAAGCCTGGCCGATGCGCGGCAGGTGCGTGCGCTTGAACAGCAACTCGCGCTTTATGACGGCAAGCGTTTTGCCATCCATGTCTATGCTTTCACAGGTCGCCCGCAGCCGGAGCACCAGGAGGTATTGCGCCGCCACGCGGCCAGCGTGAATGAACTCGGGCACATGACCGACCTCGAAGCCGTGGGGCGCATCCGGCTGGACAGGCTTGATATTTACGTGGAGCAGGCCGTGAACCCCGCGTGGACGCGACAGGAAGTCGCCCTGATGCGGGTCGCGCCTGTGCAGCTGCGCGAGCCCGGCCTTCACCGGCACCATGTTTCCGGCGCATGGGACTACACCCTTTCCGACCACGTCATCCAACCAAAGGTGAAGGGCGAAGCCGGCCACAACGGCGCAGACCATTTCGGCCCCATCGTCCGCCTTCCGCAGACTTGCTGGCCAGGAAGCTTTGGCATGGACGCCGGCCCCAACTCGCCCTCGCGCGAAAAAGCCGGGCTGCCGCAAGACGCCCTGGTGCTGTGCTCCTGCCTGTTGCCGTCGCTGCTGGACGCGACCACTTTCGCCAGCTGGATGAAAATCCTGCGGTCATTGCCTGACACGGTGCTCTGGCTGCCCTTTTGCAGCCGGGCCGCGGCCAACCTCGTGCGCGAAGCACAGGCTGCGGGCGTAGGCGCGCAGCGGCTGATTTTTTCGGCCGCTGCCGCCTGGCCCGAAATACCTGCCCATCTGGGTTGTGCCGACCTCTTCCTGGACACGTTGCGCCTCAATGCCGCACCAGGGCTGGAAGAGGCGCTGCGCCAGGGTGTTCCTGGAATCACCTGTCCCGGCGGCAGCATGGCCGCACACATGGGCGCGAGCATCCTGCAGGCTGCCGGCCTGCCTGAATGCGTCCTGGAAAGTCCGCAGGCCTATGTTGCAGAGGCTGTGCGGCTAGGCCGCAACCCCGAAGCGTTGCAGCAGCTAAAGGCCAGGCTGCACGCAGCGCGGAACAAAACACCACCCCCACCCTTGTTTGATGCGGCTGCCCGCATCAAGGACCGGCAAGCTGCCTGGGCCCACATGACGGAACGCTCACGTGCAGGCTTGCCGCCGGTGGCGTTCGACGTGAGCGCCGCACAGGCCGTTGACGCCTGATCATCTGCTATCAATACAATAGCTGCTTGCGCACGCCCCTATTGGCTTGCAGGCGTTTTTTCTTCTGAATTTACGGCTTGACCGCCAAACTGCCCAGGCTGCGGCCGTACTTGCGGCGGCCGTGTCTACTGCGTGATGGCGCAGACTTCCCCGGTCGGCGGCAAGCCCAACTGGCTCTTGGCCGCGGCAACATTGGCCATCTGTCCTGACGTCACACCGTTCTTGACGGCAGTCAGCTCAGCGAGGATGGAAATCGCAATCTCGGGCGGCGTCTTGCTGCCGATGTAAAGGCCGATCGGCCCATGCAGCTTGTTCAGCTCTTCAGGCGTCATGTCGAAGTGCTCGGCCAGCCGCTCGCGGCGGCGCTGGTTGTTCAGGCGCGAGCCTATGGCCCCCACATAAAACGCTTCGGATCGCAAAGCCTCCATCAGCGCCAGGTCATCCAGCTTGGGGTCGTGCGTCAGCGCAATCACCGCGCAGCGGGCGTCCAGCTTCATCGCCTGCACCACGTCGTCGGGCATGCCGGTGGCCAGCTCCACGCCTTCCACCTGCCAGCTGTCACGGTATTCCTCACGCGGGTCGCACACCGTCACGGCGTAGTCCATGCCCTGCGCAATCTGCGCTACAAAGCGCGACAGCTGCCCGGCGCCGATGATCAGCAAACGCCAGCGCGGACCGTGCAAGGTCACCAGCGCGGCTTCAGACACCTGCATGCCTTGGCTGGGCTGGGCGGTGCTGAGCGTGACGGCGCCCGTGTGCAGATCAAGTCGGCGCGCCACCAGCTCACCAGCCTGCAGGCGCTGCAGCAGCTCGTCGATACAGCTTTCCTTTGTCAAAGGCTCAATGGCCAGCTCAATGGTGCCGCCACAAGGCAAGCCGAAGCGGCGCGCTTCGTCGGCTGAAACGCCATAAGTGACGATGGCCGGCCTGGTCTGGCTGAGGCCTTCGCGGCGGGCCCGGTCAATCATGTCGTCTTCAATACAGCCACCCGACACCGAACCCACGACGCGGCCGTCTTCACAGATGGCCAGCATGGAGCCTTCAGGCCGCGGACTGGAACTGGCCAGCATGGAGCCTTCAGGCCGCGGACTGGAAC
>NZ_JBFUBD010000267.1:0-3838 GCF_056405935.1 Polaromonas sp. P1_E3 | reverse complement strand
TGCCAGAGCTGGCCAATGTTGCCAACGTGAAGGGCGAGCAGGTCTCGCAAATCGCTTCCGAGAGTTTCACCAATGACAACCTCATGAAGCTGGGCAAGCGCATCTCGGCCCTGGTCAAGCAACCCGACGTGGACGGCATCGTCGTCACCCACGGCACCGACACGCTGGAAGAAACCGCCTACTTCCTGAACCTCGTGATCCGCACCAGCAAGCCCATCGTCGTGGTCGGCTCCATGCGCCCGGGTACGGCGCTGTCGGCCGACGGCGCGCTGAACCTGTTTAACGCCGTGAGCGTGGCTGCCAGCAAGGATGCCGTCGGCAAAGGCGTGCTGGTCACCATGAATGACGAGCTGCAGAGCGGCCGCGATGTCACCAAAACCATCAACATCAAGACCGAGGCCTTCAAGAGCCAGTGGGGCCCGCTGGGCATGGTGGTGGAAGGCCAGAACTACTGGTTCCGCGCGCCCGTGAAGCGCCACACCGCGCAGTCCGAATTCAACATTGATGAATTCGAAGCGCTGGCGCCGGTCGACATCGTTTATGGCTACGGCAACGTTCCTCGTTCGCTGGTCGACTCCGTTGGCAAGACCGGCATCAAGGCCCTGATCCATGGCGGCACCGGCAACGGCTCCGTGGCCGACCGCGTGGTTCCCGCGCTGCAGGAAGTTCGCGCCAAGGGCATCCAGGTTGTGCGTTCCTCGCGTGTGCCTGAAGGTTTTGTGCTGCGCAACGCCGAGCAGCCCGATGACAAATACGACTGGGTGGTTGCGCATGACCTGAACCCGCAAAAGGCGCGCATCCTGGCCGCCGTGGCGCTGACGAAGAATATTGACAGCAAGGAACTGCAGCGCATCTTCTGGCAGTACTGAGTTCACGCAGCCACAACAGTAAAAACAGAACAAAAGGGCGATGCCRGCAACGGCATCGCCCTTTTTTTTGCGCGGCGTGTGCGGGGTGCTTACAGCTGGCTCATGCCGCCGTCGACGATCAGCTCGGTGCCGACAATAAAAGCCGCTTCGGGCGACGACAAATACACCACGGCGCTGGCCACTTCATCGGGCGTGCCGAAGCGTTTGACCGGCACCTGCGCCTGGATGCTGGCGGCCAGCGCGCCGAGCTGGTCTGCGGGCACGCCAAGCTTGCCGTACAGCGGCGTCGTGACCGGGCCGGGGCTCACCACATTGACGCGGATGCCGCGCGCGACCAKTTCACCTGACAGGGTTTTGGCCAGCGAAATCAGCGCGGCCTTGCTGGCGGCATAAACACTGGAGTTGGGCATGCCGATGTGGGCATTGATCGAGCCGTTCAGGATGATGGCGGCGCCCGTGTTCAGCAGCGGCGACAGCGCCTGGATGGCAAAGAACGCCCCCTTCACGTTGACGTTGAAGGTGTCGTCCCAGAGCGCTTCGTCCACGCTTTCCAGCGGGGCGAATTTGGCCAGGCCTGCGTTGATGAACACCGCATCCAGCGTAATCCCTTCGGCAACCAGCGCGGCGGCCAGTGCATTGGCCGAGCCGCTGGCGCCCGCGTCATTGCGCAGGGCGATGGCGCCCGTGCCCAGTTGGGCTTTAGCTTGGTCTAGCGATGCCTGGTCGCGGCCGGTGATGACGACCCGGGCGCCTTGCGCGGCGAATTGCAATGCGGTGGCCAGGCCGATGCCGCTGTTGCCGCCGGTGACCAGCACGGTCTTGTTGGCAAAGCGGGGAGTGAACGAAGTGGTTTGCGAGGTCATATCAAGTTCCTTTGTCGTTGGTGAACGGGTTTCCTGGTTCGGTGGGCTCCTGCCTGCCGATGAGTCCAATGTAAGTTTCATCTTCTGTTGGAGGAAGGCCGTAAAAATGATTTAATCATTCATCTTTTATGAATGATGAGAGCTGCAATGGACCGGTTGCGTGCGTTTGAAGTGTTTGCCGCCGTCGTGGGCCGCGGCAGTTTCACGCGTGCGGCGGATGCGCTGGACACCTCGCCGGCCAACGTCACCCGCTATATCAACGAGCTGGAAGCCCACCTGGGCACACGCCTGCTCAACCGCAGCTCCCGCAAGCTCTCGCTCACCGAAAGCGGCGAGGCGCTGTATGAGCGCAGCAAGTCGATTCTTGAAGAGGTTGCCGACGCGGAGGCGCTGGCCTCGTCGGCCACCCTGCAGCCGCGGGGGCGCCTGCGCATCAACGCGCCTGTGAGCTTTGGTATCAGGCACCTGGCGCCGCTGTGGCCGCGTTTCATGCAAAGCTATCCGGAAGTGGAGCTCGACATTGCCCTCAGCGACCGTGTGGTGGACATCGTGGAAGAAGGCTATGACCTGGCCATACRTGTCTCGCGCGCGGGGCCGGCCACCCATGCGGCACGCAAGCTCGCGACTTCCTGCAACATCCTCTGCGCCGCACCGGCCTACCTGAAAAAGCACGGCCGCCCGGCTGTGCCCGCCGACCTCGCGGCCCACCGCTGCCTGGGCTACACCTATGCAGCCACCGCCAATGAATGGCATTTCACCGATGGCGAAGGGCGGCCGCATGTGGTCAAGGTCAACTACATCATGCACGCCAACAACGGCGATACCGCCCGCGAAGCGGCCGTGGCAGGCCTGGGCATCATCTGGCAGCCGGCCTTTCTGGTTGGGGAAGACCTGCGCGAAGGCCGGCTGGTGCCCCTGCTGCCGGGCTACCGCATGCCTGAAATCGACGTGCTGGCGGTGTACCCCAGCCGCCGGCACCTGAGCGCCAAGGTCCGCGTCATGGTGGACTTTCTGGTCGAAGCCTTCAAGACCGGGCCCGGCTGGTATGTTCCGCCCGCCCAGATGCCGCCGGCGAAGGCTCCCCTCAAGGCGGCTGCACGCCGCCGCGTAAAATGACCGGCTTGGCGGCCGCCACCTGAGGCGCCGCTCCCCGGGCCTGCAATCCAGGTGCCCCGCGTTTGGCAAAACTCCACTCTTATGCTTACTTTCCAGCAAATTATTTTGAAGCTGCAGTCCTATTGGGCTGACCAGGGTTGCGCGCTGCTGCAGCCCTACGACATGGAGGTCGGCGCCGGCACCTCGCACACCGCGACGTTTCTGCGCGCGCTCGGCCCCGAGCCCTGGAAAGCCGCCTATGTACAGCCCAGCCGCCGCCCCAAGGACGGCCGCTACGGCGAGAACCCCAACCGCCTGCAGCACTACTACCAGTACCAGGTCGTGCTCAAGCCGGCGCCGGCCAACATCCTTGAGCTCTACCTCGGCTCGCTGGAAGCGCTGGGCTTTGACCTGAAGAAAAATGACATCCGTTTTGTCGAAGACGATTGGGAAAACCCGACGCTGGGCGCCTGGGGCTTGGGCTGGGAAGTCTGGCTCAACGGCATGGAAGTCACGCAGTTCACCTACTTCCAGCAGGTCGGCGGCATTGACTGCAAACCCGCCACCGGCGAGATCACCTACGGCCTGGAGCGCCTGGCCATGTACCTGCAAGGCGTCGACAACGTCTACAACCTGACCTGGACCGAAGGTCCTGATGGTTCAAAGTTGAGCTATGGCGATGTCTACAAACAAAACGAGGTCGAGCAGTCGACCTACAACTTCGAGCACAGCGACGCCGACTTTCTCTTCACCGCTTTCACGGCGCATGAAAAGCAGGCCAAACACCTGATCGACGTGCAACTGGCCCTGCCTGCCTATGAGCAGGTGCTCAAGGCTGCCCACAGCTTCAATCTGCTGGACGCCCGCGGCGCCATCAGCGTGACCGAACGCGCCGCCTACATCGGCCGCATCCGCAACCTGGCACGCGCCGTAGCGCAAAGCTATTACGAAAGCCGCGAGCGCCTGGGTTTCCCGATGGCGCCGCGCGAGTGGGTAGAGCAGATGGCGAAG
>NZ_JBFUBD010000266.1:0-3840 GCF_056405935.1 Polaromonas sp. P1_E3 | reverse complement strand
CCGCATCGCTGTCAAAGCCGTCGTCGTCCTTGCCGTTTTCCTGAACGCCGTCCAGCACCACATCGAGCAGCTTGAGTTTTTTCAGCTGCGCGGTTTCCGTGAGAACGAAGGACACGCGCTCGTTCCACGTCATTGCCAGCTGTGTGGGCAGTTTCCCGGCAGCAATGTGCTGGGGCACTTCATCGATCTCCAGCGTGTGGCGCGAGTAGCGCACCGTGGATTTCTGGTCGTCCGGCGTCTTGAGTTCGCAGTCGCGGTCAACCGAGAAGTTGTAGGGTGCTTCCCGCGTGGACAGCCAGTGTGACATCGCGGCCGCGGCAGACATCTGAGTCTGGATGGGGCTGGCCTTGAGGCCGGGCAGGGCGCCTGGAACCTCGCTCAACGCTTCCACGAGGTAGCTCACGATCTTGTCGGCACCGGTCAGGTTGCCGGAATCCACCACCAGGAATTTGTTGGCTACATCGATCCAGAGGGTGGTGGTCGATCGTTTGGTGAAGGCGCGCGGCAGCAGGTCCAGCATGACTTCCTGCTTGAACTCTTTCTTGATCTTTGCACCCACGCGTTCGCGGCCGGTTTCTTCCTTGTATTTCTCAATACGTTCCTCTACGGCGGCCTTGATGGCGGACGAAGGCACGGGGCGGCGCTCGGTGCACAGGCGGGCGATCAGCTGGCGGCCCACGCTTTCGAGCAGCACGGTGCTCTTGTTGCCGCGCGGTGGCACCCAGCCGCTGGATTCAGGCTCTGTGGCGCCGCAGGGAACGAAACGGTGGGACTGGAAAATTTCTTCAAGCGCGTCCAGCGGAGGAAGCACGAAATCGTCGGCAATGCGGAAAAAGATTGCGGTGTTGAACATGAAATCCGGGGAAGAGGTTAGGAAGGAGACTGCCGGAAGGCCAATGAGGGGGAATCCGCGGTGAGAACCGGCCAGAAGCAGAGAAATTCTACCGGGCGCGCTGCCTGCAGAATGTAACGGCCGGCACGGGCTTGAAGGCCTTCATTCAATATCAAACGAATGGATGCCGTAGGCACCCTTGCGGCGGTCTTCGAAGTACTGCTCCAGCGTCTGCTTGACCGTCTTGAAGGCGATTTCGTCCCAGGGAATTTCGGCCTCAGTGAACAGTTTGGCCTCCATGGTCTCGTGGCCCGGATTGAAATCGGTGCTCAGGAGCCGCGCACGGTAATACATATGCACCTGCCCGACACTCACGACATTCATGACCGTGAACAGGCCCAGCATTTCATACTGGGCACCGGCTTCTTCATCGGTCTCGCGGGCAGCACCCTGCGACGTGGTTTCGCCCAGCTCCATGAAGCCGGCCGGCAGTGTCCATTTGCCACGGCGCGGCTCGATATTGCGTTTGCACAGCAGCACCTGTGCGCCGTCCTCGCCCCAGCTCGGCACCGTGCCGACGACATTGAGCGGGTTTTCGTAGTGGACGGTATTGCAGGCCGTGCAGACGGCTCGCTCTTTCGTGTCGCCGTCATCCGGCAAGCGGTAAGCCACGGCGGTGCCGCAGACGCGGCAGTGGTTCAGGGGCGGGCGTTGCATCCAATGAGTGTAGCGGCTTTGCGCCCGGCAAGCCCCGCCGGGGCGCACGGCAGGTCGGCCGCCTCGCTATCAAAAAAGTAGCTGCTTGCGCCCGTCTTTATTGGGCTTGAGGCGTTTTTTGCTTATAAATACTATTTCAGTGACGAGTAATTCACCGGTACCCAGGTGTAAGCCTTGCCTGTGCCCTTGCGCACATGGCCCAGGCCGGGAAAGGCAATATGCGCAGCGCCGACCAGGTAACCGTTTTTTGCGGCATCGGCGTAGGCTTTGGCACGCTCTTTGGCGGCCGGAGGTGATTCGGAGTCGAACTTGATGGTGACCTCCGGGTTGTCGAACTGGATGGCCGCCACATGCATCAGGTCGCCCCACAGCACCAGCTTCTCGCCCTTGCTTTCCACCACATACACGCTGTGGCCGGCGGTGTGGCCGTGGGTAGGCTGTGCCTTTACGCCGGGCACGAGCTCTGTGACGCCTTCGAAGGTCTTGAGCTTGCCGGCCGTGGCGTAAGGCTTGATGGACGCCATGGCGCCCTGGAAGAAGCCCTGGGATTCCTTGGGCGCTGCGTTCATCTTGGCTTCATCCAGCCAGAAGTCCGCGTCCGCCTTGTCAACGCGCACGACGGCATTGGGAAACGCCATGGCGCCGTTCACCACCAGGCCGCCCACGTGGTCGGGGTGCATATGGGTGATATAGATCTCGTCGACCTGCTCGGGCTGGTAGCCGGCCGCTTTGAGGTTGGCCTGCAGGCTGCCCAGCGTCGGGCCGAAGAGGCCGGACGCACCTGTGTCGATCAGCACCAGCTTGCTGCCCGTGTTGACGAGGTAGGCATTGACCGAGGTTTCCACAGCGTCGGGCAAGAACGAGCGCTTCAGCGCCGCGCCGACCTTCGCCGGCGTCGTGTTGGTGAGCAGGTCTTTCACGGGCAGCTTGACGGTACCGTCAGACAGGGCGGTGACTTCAAAATCGCCCAGCGTGACGCGGTAGTAACCCGGCGCCTGGGTCTTGACCATGGGGCCGGCGGCAAAAGCTGGCAGGGTGACCAGGGTGAAGGAAGCGGCCAGGCTGGAAAGCAGGGTGGCGGCGGCCAGGTGTTTGAACGAACGTGACATGAAATGACTCCCTGGGGTTGAATGCAATGATGGACCGGTGCGGGGTGGATTCTTATGCAGGCGCGCGGCGGATGAATATGCGGCCGCAGTAACCCGCATGGCGGCACAGGTTTTACCTGGAAATGGCTTGCTATGAAATCAGGAGCTGGTTGCGCCCGGTTTCATTGGCTTGCAGGCCTAAAATGCATAAAAAAACCGGGCCTGAGCCCGGTTTCGTGAATGCGCACCTGGTGCGGACTATTGGGCCTGTTGATCAGGCTTTCGTCGTCTTGGTGTGCTTTTCGATCAGGCTGCGTGCCGTGTCCAGCAGCTTCTTGCCGTCAAAGCCTTTCTTGTTCATGTCTTCCACCCATTCGACTTCCACCGTGCGTGATTTGCGGCGGAATTCCTGGKCTTCGGCCGCACTCACGGTGTAGATCGTGTTGCCGCGGTCGCTGGCGGTCTTGCGGCCGGGGACGTCGTTGCCCTGCTGCACCTTGCCCAGCCAGGCCGAGGTGGCCATGCCGGAGTTGTTGTCGATGACTTTCTTGAGGTCGGGCGCCAGCGAGTTGTACTTGGCCTTGTTCATCGCCATCACAAAAGTGGTGGTGTAGAGGCTGCCGCCCGCGGGGTCGAATTCGGCGTGGAACTTGGTGAGTTCATTGACCTTGACCGAAGGCACGACTTCCCAGGGAATCACGCAGCCTGTAATGGTGCCCTTGCTCAGCGCGTCGGGGATCTGCGGCAGCGGCATGCCGACGGGCGTGGCACCCAGCACGCCCATGAGCTTGGTGACCTGGCGGGTCGGCGCGCGCAGCTTGAGGCCGCGCATGTCGGCAATCGACTTGACGGGCTTGTCGACCGTGTGGATCACGCCGGGGCCGTGCACCTGCAGCGCGAGCACCTGGGTGTCCTTGAACTCGTCCGGAGCCATCGTCTGGACATATTCCCAATAGGCCTTGGAAGTTGCTTCCGCGTTGGACATCATGAAGGGCAGCTCAAACACCTCGATCCGCGGGAAGCGGCCGGCCGTGTTGCCGGGCAGCGTCCACACCACGTCGACCACGCCGTCCTTGGCCTGGTCGTAGAGCTGCACCGGCGTGCCGCCCAGCTGCATGGCCGGGTAGCCTTCAAACTTGATGCGGCCACCCGATTCTTTTTCGACCTTGTCCATCCAGGGCTTGTGCATGGCCAGCCAGACAT
>NZ_JBFUBD010000265.1:0-3846 GCF_056405935.1 Polaromonas sp. P1_E3 | reverse complement strand
CAATGGAATATGACTCTATTCCTGCGAGTTGGCATGAAAGTGCGGTCGTACCGGAACCGGCAAAGCAATCGAGCGCTACCTTTGGCCGGGTCGGGAGTGCATCCATTACTCCGTACACCAGTTGTGGGGAAAACGCCTCTTTAAACTTAAACCAGCGCTGAAAAGGAAGGCTCTGTCCAGCCGTGTAAGTGCTGTCTTCAGGCTCAAGTTTAAGACCCGAAAAATCCCCATTGCGATCTTCAAAACTCATTTCGCCCTCCCCTTTTCATTGTTATTTCCGCAGTGTCGCGAATCAGTGTCGCCAATAAGCGCAGGGTTAGTTTCAGGCCTAAGATTTGACTTGGCAAGCTCAGGATGAGATTTCAACAACCCCCGTTCCTTTGCCGCAACGCCCAGGCAAAGTAAACGCCCTCCACCGCCATCACCGCCCCGCCCAGCACCACCACCGCGCTGCTCCCAATGCGGTCGATCAAACCGGCGGCCAGCACCACACCAATGGACTGGCCCAAAAACAGAAACGACGAGAACAGCGACACGGCCGTGCCGCGCGCATGCGGTGTCATCTGCGTGGCGTTGGCCTGCATGGTGTTGTGAAAGGCAAAAAAACCAAAGCCTGCCAGCAAACTGGCGGGTATGGCCGGGCCCCAGTGCGGGGTGTAGGCCAGCACCAATGCACAGACGCCGACCATAGCGCCGCCCATGATGACGAGGCCATGCTGGCCAAAGCGGCGAATCAAACGCGGGCCTATGGCCATGTAGCCCATGCCACCCAGGCCGAACAGCGCCACGATGGCGCCTGAGAGCGAGAGCGACAAACCGAGCGTGCGATGCAGGTGCGAAGCCCAGATGGCCAGCACGCCAAAGCCGGCGGCGCCCTCGATTACCGCCAGGATCAACACCACGCGTGACCACGGGCCGGTGATGATCTCCAGCGCCTGCGTAACGAAGTGAGCGTGCTGCACACGCTGGGTTGGTGCGGCGGCCGGGTCTTGAGCCTGGGCGCGCTGCGCGGCCTTCTGGCGGCGCAGGTCTACAACCAACAGTGTGCCCACCACGGCAAACAGTACGGTCATGAAAACAAAAGCCCAGCGCCAGCCCAGGGCATCGGTGAGCAGGCCGCCAATCAGCTGGCCGCCCACAATGCCCAGCGTGCTGCCCAGGCCGGTGCGCGTGAGCATTTCCTGCAGCTGTTCGGCGGGCACGTTGTCGCCCACCCAGGCCATGGCCAGCGGTATCAACGCCGCTGCGCCCAGCGCCATCAGCAGGCGGGCAAACACCAGCGCGTCCAGGCTGTGCGCAAAAACGGCCAGCAGGCTGCCGACGCTGCAGCCCAGCGTGGCAAAGGTGACCACACGAAACTTGCCCAGCCTGTCGCCCAGCGGGCCGTAAAACAGCTGCGACGCGCCATATGTCATGGCAAACACCGACACCACCTGCGCGGCCTGGGCAATGCTGACGGCAAACACGCGCGACAGCTCGGGCAGCATGGCGTCGCAAATACGCTGCGCGGCCATGCTGGCAAAAGTGCCAAACGATAGGAGAAGGATGGAACGCCGGACGGCGGGAGAAATGCTGGCGTGGGTAGCGCTGTGCGCGGCGGCAGGAGTCATGAAGATAAACAGGCCTGAAACGAAAATGCCGCAGGCAACAGGCCCGTGCTCTGCAGGATTGTAGGCAGTGGAGGCAAAACGTGTGCGAGGCCCCGCCGTGCCTTTTTCATGAATTCCTCTCAGGAAAACGAAAGATGGGGAAGGCCCTGCAAAGCTTGCAGGAATGCATGGCACCGCGGTGCCGCCTGTGCAAAATGGCAGACCGACCATTTCTGCAGACACAGGAGACACCCATGGCCACCGCCCCCGAAAACTGCCGCATCAATTACGTGGAGCTGAATGTTCGCGATATCGCCAAAGCCAAGGCCTTTTACGGCAGGGCTTTCGGCTGGACTTTTACCGACTACGGCCCGGAGTACACCGAGTTCTCAGACGGTGCGATGAAAGGCGGCTTCACCACGCAGGCGCCGCCCTCGCCTGCCGGCGGCCCGCTGGTCATCTTGTATGCCGACAAGCTGGAAGCCGCGCGTGAGAGCGTGCGGGCAGCCGGGGGAAAGATCACGCGCGATATCTTTGCCTTCCCCGGCGGGCGGCGCTTTCATTTCAACGACGCCGACGGGTATGAGCTGGCGGTCTGGTCTGAGGGCCAGGCATGAGCGGTGCAGCTACCGTGCAGGCCGAACTGGCCCAGCGCTTGAGCTTTCGCCCGCTGCAAACGGCCGACCTGCCCATGCTGCACGGCTGGCTGCAGCGCCCGCACTGGACTGAGTGGTGGGGCGAGGCGCCCACGATGGCCGAGGTAGAGGCCGAATACGGCCCCTGGATCACCAACCCGGCCCAGGTGCAACCGCACATCGCGCTGCTGGACAGCCAGCCCTTTGGCTATATCCAGTCTTATGTGGCCATGGGCTCAGGCGGCGGCTGGTGGGAAGAAGAAACCGACCCCGGCGTGCGCGRCATTGACCAGTCGATTGCCGACGCGGCACAACTGGGCCGCGGCCTGGGCACGGCGATGGTGAAGGCCTGGGTGGCAAAGCTGTTGGCCGACCCGCAAGTCACCCGCATCCAGACCGACCCCGACCCGCGCAACGCGCGTGCGATTCGCTGCTATGAAAAGGCCGGGTTTCGCGCGGTGGGCGAGGTGCAGACGCCGGATGGCACGGCGTTGTTGATGGTGTGCGAGCGCCCCGCATAGAAAAGCTGAAAAATTTCCCAAAAATCATGTCGATTACGCCATGAGCCGTTCGTCGTACAGGTAGAGGGCCGTCCTCTGCATCAACAAAAGGAAACACCATGACCACCAATACCGTCAAGCTTCACCGGGTTCTGCAATCTACCCCTGACCGGGTGTACCGCGCCTTCCTCAGCCCCGCCGCCTGGAGCAAATGGCTGCCGCCCAACGGTTTTACCGGCACCGTGCATGAAATGGAAGCCAAGGTGGGCGGCAATTACAGGATGTCATTCACCAACAACAGCAGCGGCCATAGCCACTCGTTCGGCGGCACCTATCTGGAGTTGAAGCCCAACGAACGCATCCGCTACACCGCCAGGTTCGAAGATCCCAACCTGCCCGGCGAAATGACCACCACCATCACATTGACGAAAGTCTCGGCAGGCGTAGAGATGCATGTGGTGCAGGAAGGGATTCCCGCGGTGATCCCCGCAGACCAGTGCTACGTGGGCTGGCAACAGTCGCTGGTGCTGCTGGGCAAGCTGGTGGAAGCCGAGGTGGGGGAATAAGGAGCGCCCCTCAAACGTCCGCACTCTGATCCGGCCGCAGTGCCGGCTTCAGGGCGCGGCAGTGGCGGCGGGTGCCCGCTGCGCAGGCCGCTGCGCGCGGACGTAGTTGAGTTCGTTCTTGGCGCGCCTGTCATTGCTGTCAAGTTCGAGGCACTGCAAATAGATTTTTTCGGCATCGTCCCAGCGGCCTTGCTCTACATACACATACCCAAGGCCGCGCCATGCGCGGGACAGCTCTGTGTTTTTAGCGTCGGGTGGGGCCAACTCTTTGGCGGCGCTTGCAGCCTGTTCAAAAATCTTCAAGGCCTGGGGCCAGTTGCGCTGACCCACGTACCAGGTCCCCAGTTCGCCCAGGTATTGCGAGTTGCGGGGTGCCAGGGCCAGGGCGGCTTCGAGCGCGTTGCGCGCCTCGATCGGACGCCTGAGTTCAATCAGCGCATAGCCTTTGAGATACCAGGCGTCTGACCAGTATTGCGACACGATGATGGCGCCCTGCTTGGGCTCTTCCTTGGCGTTGGCCGCCTGCACCAGGTAAAGCAGCTGCTCAACACGCGAG
>NZ_JBFUBD010000264.1:0-3861 GCF_056405935.1 Polaromonas sp. P1_E3 | reverse complement strand
CTGCTGGCACTGGGCACCGATGGCATCATCACGGACGCGGTGGACCTTTTCAAGCCGGACTAGGCCCTAGTCCCGCCAGGCGCCGAGCAAAAACCACTGACACAACGCTGCGCCGGCCACCATCGCCGCGTAGGTCAGCATTTTCCCGTCATGGCCGAAGAACACCAGGCCGGCGGCCAAAATCGCCACGTTTACTATAAAAACAATAGCTGCTTGCGCCCACCAGCTGTGCGCCAGCGGCCTTTTTGATCCGGCCAAGCTGCCCAAAAGACGGGTACACAATACCAGCAGCACGGCCACGGCGGCAGCTGGCGCGACAAGATTGAGCAGGTGATTGGCCAGCAGGTAAAAGGTCATGCGCTTGGAGACGGTTGAAGAATCGCGGGAGCCATTCAAGGCCCAAAAAAGGACTATCAAGGCGATTGTCAGGGCTTCCAGCCGGGCGGGCCGCTTCAATTTTATAATCGGAGGATGTCAGTCTGGGCCCTTGGGCTAAACCACAACACTGCACCGCTCGATTTGCGCGGGCGGTTTGCCTACGCCCTGGACCAGGTCGAGCCTACCTTGCGCGGCTTGCGCGCTTCGCTGGCGCGCCAGCCCGAGGCGACCTTGCTGTCGACCTGCAACCGTACCGAAATCTACTGCGCCGGCGAAAAAAACGACCTGGACCACACGCTGGAATGGCTGGCGCACAGCGGCGGCGTCTCGCCGGCCTTGCTGCGTTCACATGCCTACACCCTGCACGACGATGCAGCGGCCCGCCATGCGTTTCGCGTGGCCAGCGGGCTCGATTCAATGGTGCTGGGCGAGCCCCAAATTTTGGGCCAGATGAAAGACGCCGTGCGCGCCGCCGAAGACGCGGGCGCCATGGGCACCACCCTGCACCAGCTCTTTCAGCGGTCTTTTGCCGTAGCCAAGGAAGTGCGCAGCAGCACCGAAATTGGCGCACACAGCATCAGCATGGCAGCGGCCAGTGTGCGCCTGGCCGGCCAGCTGTTTGAAGACCTGAGCAATATCAAGGTGCTGTTTGTCGGCGCCGGCGAGATGATCGACCTGGCGGCCACCCACTTTGCTGCCAAAAACCCTAAAGCCATGGCGATCGCCAACCGCACGCTGGAACGCGGCGAAAAGCTGGCAGGCCGCTTTGGTGCCGAAGTGATGCGCCTGGCCGATTTGCCCAGCCGCCTGCACGAATTCGACGCCGTAATCAGCTGCACCGCCAGCACGCTGCCCATCATCGGCCTGGGTGCGGTTGAGCGCGCCGTGAAGCTGCGCAAGCATCGCCCGATGTTCATGGTCGACCTGGCCGTGCCGCGCGACATTGAGCCCGAAGTCAAGGCCCTGCCGGACATTTACCTCTACACAGTGGATGACCTCGCGCATGTGGTGCAGACCGGCAAGGACAGCCGCCAGGCCGCCGTGGCGCAGGCCGAGGTCATCATCGATGCCGGTGTGCAGAACTTCATGCACTGGCTGGGCCAGCGCCGCAGCGTGCCACTGATCCAGCAGCTCAATGCACAGACCGATGAATGGCGTACCGCCGAAATTGCTCGGGCCAAAAAACTGCTGGCCCGGGGTGAGCCTATCGACACGGTGCTGGATGCGCTGACGCGCGGCCTCACCCAGAAAATGCTGCACGGCACACTGGCCGAACTGCATGCGGGCGACGCCAACAGCCGCGAAGCCACCGCGCAAGCCGTGTCCAGGCTGTTCCTGCGCGGCCAGCTGCCCAAAATCCCTCCCGGCGACAAAGAGCGTTAGCGGCCGCCCAGGCACTGACTCCCTGCGCCGGCACAGCCGGCGGCTCCGCTCGCGGCATCGTTGACGGCATTTCCGCCCTTTCGGCCTTCCGCCCTTTTTGACCTCCCTGGTTCCCATTTTTCAGCGCCCTTCCATGAAACCCTTTCTTCGCCAAACCCTGGACCGCCAGTTGCTGCGGCTGCACGAACTGGATGCGCTGCTGTCTGCCAGCGACGTGGTCAGCGACCTGGACCGTTTCCGGTCGTTGACCCGGGAGCACGCCGAAGCCAGCGTGATCGCCGACCAGTACCTGCGGCTCACCAGCCGCGAGGCCGACCTGGCCGGTGCCGAGGGCATGCTGGCAGAGGCCAAAAACGACCCCGAAATGGCCGCGATGGCCGAAGAAGAGATAGCCGCAGCCAAAGCCGATATCGCGCAGATCGACGAAGCACTGCAACTGATGCTGATCCCCAAGGACCCGGACGACGCACGGGCGGCGTTTATCGAAATCCGCGCCGGAACCGGGGGAGATGAATCGGCGCTGTTCGCCGGTGACCTGTTCCGGATGTACACCCGCTTCGCCGAGCGCAACCGCTGGCAGGTGGAAGTCATCAGCGAATCCTCCAGCGAATTGGGCGGCTACAAGGAAGTCGTGCTGCGCATCGACGGTCCCACGGACGCCCAGGGTGTCGGTGTGTACGGCAAGCTGCGCTTTGAGTCGGGTGGGCACCGCGTGCAGCGCGTTCCTGCCACTGAAACGCAAGGCCGCATCCATACCAGCGCCTGCACAGTGGCTGTGATGCCGGAACCCGACGAAGCCGTGGCTATCCAGATCAACCCGGCCGACCTGCGCATCGACACCTACCGCGCCAGCGGCGCTGGTGGCCAGCACATCAACAAGACGGATTCGGCCGTGCGCATCACGCACATCCCCACCGGCATCGTGGCGGAATGCCAGGAAGGCCGGAGCCAGCACAGCAACAAGGCCCAGGCGCTGAAGGTGCTGACGGCGCGCATCCATGAAAAAGACCGCGCCGAGCGCGCCGCCAAGGACGCGGCCCTGCGCAAGGGGCTGGTTGGGACGGGTGATCGAAGCGACCGCATCCGCACCTACAACTTCCCCCAGGGGCGGCTGACCGACCACCGCATCAACCTGACGCTGTACAAGCTCCTGGCCATCATGGAAGGCGATCTGGGCGACGTCGTCACCGCGCTGCAGGTGGCACGCGGCGCCGAGCTGCTGGCGGAGCTTGAAACCGCTAATAGTGGGGCCTGAACGCCGGAATTGAGAACCAAAAATGGCTGCAGCCCAATCAGGACGCGCGCAAGCAGCTATTATTTTCATAGCAAACTAAAGGAATCAGTTGACCGGATTTACCTGCGCCCAAGCCCTGGATACCGCTCGCGTGCTGGGGCTGGACCGCCTGGATGCCCAGTTCCTGCTGCTGCATGCACTGGGCAAGCCGACCCATGCGCGTGCCTGGCTGCTGGCCCACGATACGGACGAAGTGCCGGAAAATGCTGCGCAGCACTTCCAGGCACTGTGCCTGCGCCGCGCCGGCGGGGAACCGCTGGCCTACATCGTCGGCAGCAAGGAATTTTTTGGTTTGACGCTTCAGGTGGATGCCCGTGTGCTGGTGCCCCGCCCGGATACTGAAACGCTGGTGAACTGGGCGCTGGAGCTGCTGCAACGGCCCGACGCGCCGGCCGATCTGCGGATCCTGGACCTTGGCACGGGCAGCGGGGCCATTGCCCTGGCCGTGGCTCACAATCTGCAAAAAGCTGGCCGGAAGGGCCGTGTGACGGCCGTTGATGTGAGTGCAGACTCACTTGATGTGGCCCGAGGCAATGCGACCCACCTCAACCTGGATGTTGATTTTGTTCAAAGTCACTGGCTGCGGGCAGTCAGCGGACACTTTCACCTGGTCGTCAGCAATCCCCCCTATATTGCCAGCGCCGACCCCCACCTGGCCGCCCTGGCTCATGAGCCACTGGTCGCCCTGGCAGCCGGCACGGACGGGCTGGACGATATCCGGGAAATTGTCCGGAATGCGCCCGCCAGCCTGCTGCCAGGCGGTTGGCTGTTACWGGAGCACGGTTACGACCAGGCCGCAGCGGTGC
>NZ_JBFUBD010000263.1:0-3875 GCF_056405935.1 Polaromonas sp. P1_E3 | reverse complement strand
AACATAACCCGCGGCGTCCGCGCGGTGAAAAGCTGCCGGGTTGCCCTGGCAGTAGGTGCTGACCACGCTGCGCGCCCGGTTGGGGTTGCGCAGGCTGAAGTCGGCATGCTTCATGAGCTGCTTCACGGCGGGCAGGATGTTGCCGCCGCGGTCGGGCGCGCCGGCCTGCAAGCCAAACCATTTGTCGATGACCAGGGCCTCGTCCTTGAACATGGCGTGGAACAGGGGCAATGCTTCGGCAGCCAGGGCGTGGCCGCTGGATACCAGCGCGGCCAACGCGTTGAAGCGGTCGGTCATGTTGCCGGCGTCCTTGAAGCGCTGCAGGGTCTTGCCCGGCCAGACGGTATCACCGGAGGCCTGGGCCGCCAGGCACAGGTGCGTGAGCGCCATGCCCGCGAGCGCGCGGCGGCCGCTGGAGGCCGGGTCCGGCGTGTACGCGCCGGTGTCGTGGTTGGCCTCATACACGGCTTGCCAGTCGGCTGCCAGTGCCGTGGCCAGTTGCAGGCGCATGGCTTCGCGCACGGCATGAATACGCTGCGGGTCCACCACGTCGAGCTGCTCGGCCAGGTAGGTTTCAGACGGCAGGGTCAGCACCAGTTCCTTAAATGCGGAGTCCAGCGCGGGGTGGCGCAGCACCTGTCGCATCGCATCAAGATATGCATCATCCAGCACCGCAGCCGTTACGGGGCCTGCGCCACCAGCTATGGATTTGATAGCGCGGTTGACGGCCAGGCGTTGCCMGGCTTCCCAGCGGTTGAAGGGGTCGCTGTCATGCGCCAGCAGGTGCAGCAGCTGGGCGTCGGTGTAGTCAAACTCCAGCACCACCGGGGCGGTGAAGCCGCGCAGGATGGACGGCACCGGCTCGGCATCGATGTTGACGAAGGTCAGCGTTTCGCCCGGTTGCGTCAGCACCACGTTGCGCGTACTGGCGGGGGCCTGGCTCTCACCGGCCAGCTGCAGCGGCAAGTCACGGCCGTCCGCACCCAGCAGGCCCAGGCCGACCGGTATGACAAACGGTTCCTTGACGGGTTGGCCTGCCGTGGGCATGCAGCTTTGCGACAAGGTCAGGGTGTAGGTGCGTGCCTCCGCGTTATAAGCACCCTGCGCGTGCACGCGCGGCGTGCCGGCCTGGCTGTACCAGCGCTTGAACTGCGGCAACAGGCGCGCAAGGTCCGACATCGGGTTGGCGTCGGCAATCGCCTGCGCGAAGTCGTCGCAGGTCACGGCGTGGCCGTCATGACGCTCAAAGTAGAGCGTCATGCCGCGGGCAAAGCCCTCACGTCCCACCAGGGTCTGCATCATGCGGACGACTTCAGCGCCCTTTTCATAAATGGTGACGGTGTAGAAGTTGCTGATCTCGACATAGCTGTCGGGCCGCACCGGGTGTGCCATGGGGCCGGCGTCTTCAGGGAACTGGGCGGTGCGCAACACGCGCACGTCTTCAATGCGCTTGACGGCGCGGGCCGAGGATTCGCCGCACAGGTCCTGGCTGAACTCCTGGTCGCGGAACACCGTGAGGCCTTCCTTCAGGCTGAGCTGGAACCAGTCACGGCAGGTGACGCGGTTGCCCGTCCAGTTGTGGAAGTACTCGTGGCCCACCACGCTTTCAATATTGGAGAAATCAACGTCCGTGGCGGTGGCCTGGTTAGCCAGCACGTACTTGGTGTTGAAGATGTTCAGGCCCTTGTTTTCCATGGCGCCCATGTTGAAGTCGCTGGTGGCRACRATCATGAAGCGCTCCAGGTCCAGCGGCAGGCCGAAGCGGGCCTCGTCCCAGGCCACTGAATGCATCAGCGAGGTCATGGCGTGCTCGGTCTTGTCGAGGTCGCCCGGGCGCACATAAACCTGCAGCACGTGCTCCTTGCCTGCGCGGGAGGTGATGCGTTGCTCGCGGGCCACCAGCTGGCCGGCCACCAGGGCAAAGAGGTAGCTCGGTTTCTTGTGCGGGTCTACCCACTTGGCGAAATGCCGCGCGCCGTTGGGGCCGGGCTCCAGCGGGCCCTGGCTGACCAGGTTGCCGTTGGACAGCAGCACCGGGTACTGCGCCTTGTCGGCACGCAGGGTGACGGTATAGCTGGCCATCACGTCCGGGCGGTCCAGGAAGTAGGTGATGCGCCTGAAGCCCTCGGCCTCGCACTGCGTGAAGAAAGAGTTGTTGCTGACGTACAGGCCCATCAGCTTGGTGTTCTTGGCGGGGCAGGTCGTGGTGAAGATTTCCAGCTCGAAGGGCTCAGCGCCTTCCGGCAGGTTTTCCAGCACCAGCTGGTTGCCTTCCATCTTGAAAGAGGTGCCCTGGCCATTGACCAGCACGCGCGACAGATTGAGTTCCTCGCCGTCCAGCTTCAGCGCCTGTGCCGGCACGTCGGGGTTGCGGCRCAGGCTCATCTTGTTGAGCACGCGCGTTTTCTGCGGGTCCAGGTCAAAGCACAGATCGACCGTGTCGATCCAGTAAGCAGGCGCGACGTAGTCGGCGCGGTTGATGACCACCGCGGCGCCGGGGCTCGCTCCGTCAAGCATATGCAGCATGGTTAATTCCTGAAAATCAAAATTTCACAACTTCCGGAACGCGTCCACAAAGACCCGTCCACACGTCCTCACACGCCTTGTTTCAGGGAGGCCTCAATAAACACGTCCAGGTCTCCGTCCAGCACCTTCTGAGTGGCCGAGACTTCCACATTGGTGCGCAGGTCCTTGATGCGGCTGTTGTCCAGCACATAGCTGCGGATCTGGTGGCCCCAGCCCACGTCGGTTTTGGTGTCTTCGAGTTTTTGCTGGGCTTCCTGTTGCTTGCGCAATTCAAAGTCATACAGCCGTGAACGCAGGCGCTTCCAGGCCACGTCGCGGTTGCTGTGCTGGCTGCGGCCGTCCTGGCACTGCACCACAATGCCGGTCGGGATGTGCGTCAGGCGCACGGCCGAGTCGGTCTTGTTGATGTGCTGGCCGCCGGCGCCGCTGGCGCGGAAGGTGTCGGTGCGCACGTCTGAAGGGTTGATTTCGATTTCAATCGAGTCATCGATCTCGGGGTAGACGAACACCGAAGCGAACGAGGTATGGCGCCCGCCCGAAGAGTCAAACGGCGACTTGCGCACCAGGCGGTGCACGCCGGTTTCCGTGCGTAGCAGTCCAAAGGCGTATTCGCCCTCGATCTTGATGGTCGCGCCCTTGATACCGGCCGTGTCGCCTGGCGATTCATCTTCAACCGTGGTCTTGAAACCCTTGCGCTCGGCGTACTTGAGGTACTGGCGCAGCAGCATGCTGGCCCAGTCGCAGGCTTCGGTACCGCCCGCGCCGGCCTGGATGTCAAGGAAGCAGGGCAGGGGGTCGGCCGGGTTGTTGAACATCCGGCGGAATTCCATCTTTTCGACTTCCGTGGCCACCTTGGCGGCTTCGGCTTCAATGGTCTGCATGCCGGCGTCGTCGCCCTCGGCCTTGGACATCTCGAAGAGCTCGGTGTTGTCGGCCAGCTCGGAGCTCAGGCGGTCAATGACGTGGACGACGTCTTCCAGCGATTTCTTTTCCCGGCCGAGTTCCTGCGCGCGCTTGGGGTTGTCCCAGACTTTTGGGTCTTCGAGTGCGGCGTTGACTTCGTTCAGTTTTCGTTCTTTGGCAGGGTAGTCAAAGATACCCCCGAAGCTCATTGACCCGGTTGCTGAGGTCCACAAGCTGGTTGCCGATGAGGTTGATGCGTTCTGCTTCCATGATTTTTCTGTCCTGAGATGTGTGATTGCCGCATTGGCGGCTGAACCGGCCATTTTCTCACGATCAGCGGGCTGTTTCATCGCCGGGCCGCCTCAAGATGAAACAAGCCCCTACATCCGTAGAAAGGGGCAGCGTACCGCCGAAGGCACGCGAAGCGACAAGCGTGGGGGCTATGA
>NZ_JBFUBD010000262.1:0-3885 GCF_056405935.1 Polaromonas sp. P1_E3 | reverse complement strand
GCGGTTATTTCGCTGCAGCGCCATGTGGGCCGCGCGGCGGTCGGTGCGCTGGAGCTACGCCAGGTGTTCAGCTGGCTCGCCATCGGCCCGGCGGTGTCCAATTTCATCGGACCGTTTTCCGCCGRTCTGCTGATTGACCATGTGGGGGCCGTGCCCGGAAGCACTTCCGGCTATCGCGCGGCTTTTTTTCTGATGGCGGTCCTGCCGCTGGCCTGCTGGTTCCTGGTGCGCAAGACGCGGGAGCTCCCGCCGGTGATCGCCGCCAGTGGCGGCCAGCAGCCCAAGGCCTGGGATTTGCTGCGCCAAGCCAATTTTCGCCGCCTCATGCTGGTGAACTGGTTTTTGTCGTCCTGCTGGGACGTCCATACCTTTGTGGTGCCGGTGCTGGGTTTTGAGCGCGGCATCAGTGCCTCGGTCATAGGTACCATCCTCGGAGCGTTTGCGGTGGCAGCGGCCTTGATACGCATGGTAATGCCGCTGGTGGCAGCCCATTTGCGCGAGTGGAAGGTGCTGGCGGTTTCCATGCTGGCGACGGCCGCACTGTTCGGCATCTACCCGTTGATGCATTCGGCCATCGGCATGGGGCTGTGCTCCATCCTGCTGGGTCTTGCGCTGGGCATGGTGCAGCCCATGGTGATGAGCATGCTGCACCAGATCACGCCGGAAGCCCGTCATGGTGAAGCCCTGGGGCTGCGCCTGATGGCGATCAATGCATCCAGCGTGGTGATGCCGATGCTGTTTGGATCCGCCGGCGCATTGATGGGCATCGGCGGGGTTTTTTGGGTCACCGGGGCCATGGTCGGCGCAGGTTCACGCGCTGCGTGGCTGCTGAAAGACAGCATGTCGGCGCATGGTGCGCATCACCCCGGAGCCGGGCCTACAGACGGTAAAAGTCCTTGATCAGGTCCCAGGCGACCTGGGCGTCGTCCACATACTGAAAGAGTTTCAGGTCGCCGGGCGAGATCACACCTTCTTCCACCAGCATGTCGGTATTGAGCAGGCGCTTCCAGTAGTTGCTGCCAAAGAGGATGATGGGCACCGGCTTGGCTTTGCGGGTCTGCACCAGTGTGACAACCTCAAAAAGTTCGTCGAGCGTGCCGAAGCCGCCCGGAAACACCACAAGCGCCTTGGCACGCATCATGAAATGCATCTTGCGCAGCGCGAAGTAGTGGAACTTGAATGACAGCTCGGGGGGCACATAAGGGTTGGCCGCTTCTTCCATGGGCAGGGCGATGGCCAGGCCAACGCTTAAGCCTCCGGCCTCGTGCGCACCCCGGTTGGCGGCCTGCATGATGCCCGGGCCGCCGCCGGTGCAAATGAAGAGCTTTTTGTCGGACGGCTTGTCTTCGCTGTACCGCGCCACCAGCTTGCCGAAGGCCCGCGCCTTTTCATAGTAATGGGCGTTGCGCGCCAGTTTTCGCGCGCGGTCTATGGTCTCGGCATCGCCGCCGGCCTCGGCCTCGGCCACCATGGTGACGGAATCTTCTTCGCTGCGGAACCGGGCACTGCCGAAAACAACCACTGTGTTTTCAATGCCGTGGGCTTGCTGCTCCAGGTCGGGTTTGAGCAGTTCCAGCTGGAAGCGTATGCCGCGTGTTTCACGCCGCAGCAAAAACTCCGGGTCGGCAAAGGCCAGACGTGAGGCGTCGGCCTGCAGCGGATTGCCCTCGCTGGCGTGGGCCTGCAGTTCCGCCCAGGCGTTGGCCAGGCGGTCGACGGATAGATCCTGTTTTTGTTCCATGCGCCATTGTCAACGATCGGGGATCGGCGGGAGCTTTGCCGATGTATGTCCGGCTCCAAAAGCAAAAAAGGCTCCATCAGGAGCCTTTTTGTGATGCCCAGGCGGGCTCAGGCAGATCAGACGCGCTTGCGGTATTCACCGGTGCGGGTGTCGATTTCGACCACATCGCCTTGTGCCACAAAGATGGGCACGCCGATTTCAAAGCCGGTGGCAATCTTGGCAGGCTTCAGAACCTTGCCGGAG
Organism: Polaromonas sp. P1_E3; assembly: GCF_056405935.1. Classification (NCBI taxonomy): domain Bacteria; kingdom Pseudomonadati; phylum Pseudomonadota; class Betaproteobacteria; order Burkholderiales; family Comamonadaceae; genus Polaromonas; species Polaromonas sp. P1_E3. Next base: position 1,901 of record NZ_JBFUBD010000262.1, on the reverse strand, counting down.
GTGTCGCCCTTGACGGCGGGTTCCGTCCAGGTGATCTCGCGCTGCACGCTGGTGGGCAGTTCGACGGAGATGGCCTTGCCGTCATAGAACACGACTTCGAGTTCCATGCCGTCCTGCAGGTAGTTGAGCGAGTCGCCCATGTTTTCGGCTTCGACTTCGTACTGGTTGTACTCGGAGTCCATGCAGACATACAGGGGGTCGGCGAAGTAGGAATAGGTGCAGTCCTTCTTGTCGAGGACGATCTGGTCGATCTTGTCGTCGGCCTTGAACACGACTTCAGTGTTGAAGTTGGCGACCAGGCTTTTGAGCTTCATGCGCACGGTGGCGGAATTGCGCCCGCCGCGGCTGTATTCGGTCTTGAGCACCACCATCGGGTCTTTGCCGTTCATGATGACGTTGCCGGCGCGGATTTCTTGAGCGATTTTCATAGCAGTTTTACTGAGGTAGGCCGCTAAACGCTTGCACCGGTGTGCAGGTTCCGCGGCGGGTTGTGCAGGACGCCAAAGTCTTGTCGACCTTCAGGCTGTTCTGCAAAGCCTATGATTTTAACGTTTTTTTGCCACAAACCCGAGCAGCCGGGTGCCCAGGTCGTCCTGGGCCATGAGGCGGGAGAGGGCCGCCTGGGCTGTTGCTTGCCAGGCCGGCAGGTCAATGGGGAAGGGCGCGGGGTGGCCGGGGGCAAGTGGCAGGGCTGTTTTGCTGTTCCAGGCGGTGTGAAAACCCCGCAGCGAGGCGGGGGCTTGCAGCATGTCCAGGAAGGCCTGCAGTTTGACCATGTGCGCATCGTCATGCTGCGGATAGATGTGCCAGACGAAAGGCTTGCCGGCCCAGATTGCCCGCACCAGCGAGTCCTCTCCGCGCACGAAATTCAGGTCTGATGCCCAGAGCAGGTGGTCGAATTCGGTTTGCGCCAGCAAGGGCAGGTATGAAATTGATAGCTGCTGGCGCCCGCCCTTATTGGGCTGTGGCCGGTTTTTATCACCAAGCAGGGCGTGAACGGCGTTTGCGGCACGCCCCGCGGCCACCAGCAGATGCACCGGTTTGCCTTGCAATCCATGTTCTGAAAATTGCGCCAGCAGGCCTTCGAGCGCGGGGGGCTCATAGCAAAACAGGGACACCAGGGCTTCGCCGCCCCAATGGATTCCGTGGGTTTTCAGCCAGCCGGCGCGGTCAAAGCCTGCTTGCCTGCGCTGCAGGTCTGGTTCACGCAGCAGCCCGCCGGTATCCGCCGTGAAGCCTGGGTAGAAGAACCACTTCGTCCAGCCGGCCGCCGGGCCGCTTTGCACCGGCGAAGGCATGCCGTGGCAGCGCGCCACATAGTCCTCGGCAGACAGGTATTCCAGATTGATCCATACAGGCTTTATGCCCCCGGCGCAATGCAGACGGGCGCAAGCAGCTATGAAATCAGGAGCGGCATCACAGCCGAAGGCCTCAACCAGCACGTCGCAGGGCTGCCCGGCGAGCTTCGCACCCTCCAGGTCCAGGGGTTGACCATCGTGAGGCCAGGGCAACACCCGAACGCTTTCATGGCCTGCAGGCGCCATCCAGGTCAATGCTGAGGCATCGTCGACCCAGAGCCGCACTTTGTGCCCACGCGAAGCCAGGTCGGCGGCCAGGCGCCAGCACACGCCAATGTCCCCGAAGTTGTCGATGACTTTGCAAAAAATGTCCCACTGCAGGCTGCGATTCATGAAAGGATTGTCCACAATACGGCCAGTCACACCATTCCAGCCCATGACCAAAGCCCACGAATTCGATCCCCAACTGCTCAGCGAAGTCGCCGCGTTGCCCGCCCTGCCCGGCGTGTACCGCTACTTCGATGCGGAGGGCGGTGTGCTGTATGTCGGCAAGGCGCGCAACCTGAAGAAGCGGGTTTCCAACTACTTCCAGAAGAACCACGG
>NZ_JBFUBD010000261.1:0-3900 GCF_056405935.1 Polaromonas sp. P1_E3 | reverse complement strand
GTCCGGAACTCATCTCGAACTGCTCGAAAAAAATGGCGCCTATGCCCACCTTTATCGACTGGGATTTCAATCACCCGCTTGATGTTGTGAGACACCAAAAGCTGTGGATACCTGATTTCTATTGCGGCCTATGGCTGCTCAGCCTTTTACCCGAAAGTTTTGCGCGATGAGTGTCTCTATCAGTGGTTTTACGTTCATACGCAATGGCGTAAGCCTCGGCTTTCCATTCGAAGCTTCTATTCGCTCTCTCCTGCCCCTTGTGGATGAGTTCGTTGTAGCCGTCGGACAAGGCGAAGATGRCACGCTGGCGCGTGTGAAAGCGATTGGCGACCCGAAGATCAGAATCATCGAAACACTGTGGAACGAACGCATGGCGGACCGCGGTTTTGTCTATGCACAACAAAAAATGATTGCCCAGTATTCCTGCACAGGCGATTGGGCGTTCTATCTCGAGGGCGACGAAGTCGTGCATGAGGGCGAGCTTGCCGCCATACGTGCCAGTGTGGAACGCCATCACGCCAATCCCGCTGTCGAAGCACTGGTGTTCGACTACCACCACTTTTACGGCTCTCCCGACTGGATATCCATCAGCCCGGGATGGTACCGCCGCGAATGCCGCTTGATCCGCAATACCATTCGAAGTTATGCACCCGATGGCCAGTATTGGCTGGTCACGACGCAGCACAAACGGGGACGCAATCCCCAAGCCGCACTTGCCGGTGCGCACATTTACCACTACGGCTGGATTCGGCGCAACGAGGAAATGCAGAAAAAGCTGGACCAGGTCAGCAAATATTGGGGCGAAGCCTCGGCAGCACAGATCACTTACAGCCAGTTTGATCGCCGCGCGCTCGCCCCTTTTACAGGCACACATCCGCGGGCCGTGCAGGAATGGCTGACCACGGAGGCCGAGCCGGTCCTGAACATAGACCCTGCCTACAGGCCTACGCCCAAGGAAAACAAATACCACTTCATGCGGCAGGTTGAAACATTGACCGGGCTGGATTTCAGCCGCAAGCATTTCAAACTGGTGGCTTGATCCCTCTGAGCCTCCTCAGGAAGACGCGGTCCTCGCCGCGATAGCTAAACGGCACAGCGCCTCCTGCTGCAGCGCAATTTCACGCCACTGGTAGTGTGCGGCAAAGGCCACAGCGCCCTCCGACAGCGTTTCCCGCAACGTCACCTGGGCAAGCAGATCGCCCAACACTCGTGTCAGTTCAGCCGCGTCCCTGGGATCATCCAGCATCAGGGCATTCACGCCTTGGCTCAGCAGGCCGGAAATACCGCAGTACTTGGGCCCGCTGACCACCACCGGCAGGCCATGGGCCATGGCCTCCAGCACCACCATTGCAAAGGTGTCCTCAAAGGTTGGATGCACCAGGGTATCGGCGGCCTCGTAGGCTGGGCTGACGTCCTTGAGCGCACCCAGGAAAAACACCCGTACACCGAGTTTGAGCGTCTCGGCAAGTGCACGGAATTCGGCTATATGCGCAGGATTTCCCACTACCGCCAGCACCACATCGGCTGGCAGCTGCGTCAGAGCCTGCAGTAAAGCCTCCAGGCCCTTCTTGCGGTAATCGTTGCCCACAAACAGCAGGCAACGGCCCTCTGCCGGCAAGCCCAGCTGCGCCCTCGCCTCGCGCTTTCGATCCAACGTTACCGGCAAGTTCGGCAGCGTGATGCCCGGAGTCACGACCGAAACAGCCGCGCGGCACGCTGGATAGGCAACTTCCATGATGGGCCGCAAGCTTTCGGAGGTCACGACCACCTGCCGGCCTGGGCGGGGGGCATAGCGCGCCCGCTCCAGCGCCAGGTAAGCCAGCAGGCGCGGACTGGTCACGACCTTGATCCAGCGCAGCACAAGGCGCAAGCCACCGCGGGCATGGAACAGGTTGTACTTGACCGGCAACACGTGTACCGTCTGCACCTCTCCATGCCAGGTGTTTTCATGGGAATGCACCACATCAAAGCCGCGGCGCGTCGCCCACCATGTCATTGTGGCAAACCAGAGCTGGTTGACCCAGCGCGGCTTGCGCAGCGGAGCCGACACCTTGTGGTAAGTCACACCGGGCCACTGGTGGTCGATTTCCTGCGCGAACACGTGCATGTCGTGTCGAGCCGACAACTGCTCGACCAGCGCGATGGAATAGCGCTCGGCTCCCCCGCCGGTCGGTGAGAAAGTACGGTTGAAAACGGCGATTCGCAGTTTCTTGGGTGGGGAGTCGGTAGGGCTCATTTTTTCCGGCGGTCTTCGTAGGCCGTGGCGATCTTGAGCCAGAACACCGGCAAGGTAGTTGAGCGCAGTACGGGCACTCGCGGCAGCTGCAGCAGATCAACGCCGCTATGGCAGCGGCTGCGCTGCGTGGTGGTAGCGGTGGCAAAACCCAGGTCCCGGACCAGCTCGACGTGCCTGGTCTCGTAATGGCCATAGGGATAGCAGAAATGCTCGACCGGCCTGCCGATAACGGTCTCCAGTCCGGCTTTTCCGAGCACTATCTCCTCTCGACAACCGGACTCGTCGGTTTCTATCAGGTTGACATGGCTGCGGGTGTGCGAGCCTATCTCCTGCCCACCTGCCACCCATTGGCAGATTTCCCCCTCGTCCATCAGCGGCGTCTGCGGGATACCGATGCCCTCGTCCCAGATATTGGTTTTACCGAGCAAGCCGCTGACCGCATAGCAGGTCGACGAGAAGCCCTGCTTCACCAATACCGGCAGGGCATGCGTGAGGTTGTTCCGGTAGCCGTCATCAAAGGTGATACCTACCACCTTGCCGTTGCGAGCGCCCTGCAGGTAGGGCTGCAGGGCGCTCATGGATAGGCCCGTGTAGCCGAGTAGCTTGAGCCAGGCCATTTGCCGCGCGAAAGCCGCGGGCGACACGTAGAGCCCGCGAAACGGGCTGCTGCCCTTGGGCGGAGCCTCTGCGATCTGGTGGTAGACCAGGATGGGGATGGGTTGGCGGTTCAGGGTCAACATGAAGGTCAAAGCAACACGATGTCGTATTGTTCCTGAGCCATCGCTGCTTCCGCTTGCAGCGAAATGGGTTTACCGATGAAGTCGCTCAAGCTGGCCAAATGCTGACTCTCTTCGTCCAGGAACAGCTCGATCACCTTGGGCGAACCCACCACCCTGAACTCCCGGGGATTGAACTGGCGCGCTTCGCGCAGGATTTCGCGCAGGATGTCGTAAGTCACGCTGCGCGCGGTCTTGACCACGCCTTTGCCCATGCAGGCGCTGCAGGGTTCGCAAAGCTGGTGGGCCAGCGATTCGCGTGTACGCTTGCGGGTCATCTCCAGGAGGCCCAGAGCGGAAAAGCCGTTGACCGTTGTCTTGATGCGGTCGCGCGCCAGCTGCTTCTGGAATTCGGCCAGCACCGCGTCTCGGTGGTTTTCCCGGATCATGTCGATGAAATCGACGATCACGATGCCGCCCAGGTTGCGCAGGCGAAGCTGGCGTGCAATGGCCTGCGAAGCCTCCAGGTTGGTCTTGAAGATGGTGTCATCAAAATTGCGCGCGCCCACAAAACCGCCGGTGTTCACGTCCACCGTGGTCAACGCCTCGGTCTGGTCGATGATCAGGTAACCGCCCGACTTCAGGTCCACGCGCCGGCCCAGGGCCTTGGCGATCTCCTCGTCGATGCTGAAGAGGTCGAAGATAGGCCGCTCGCCGCCGTAGTGCTGCAGCTTCTGCTCTGTGGCTGGCATGAACTCCATGGCAAAGGTCTTGAGCTTTTCGAACTGCTCGCGCGAGTCTATGCGTATGGTTTGCGTGTCCTCGACTACCAGGTCGCGCAGCACGCGCTGCAGCAGATTCAGGTCCTGGTGCAGGACTGAGGCCGGCGGCAGGCGCAGCGAAGCATCCTTGATGCGTGCCCAGGTCTTGCGAAGATAGGCAATGTCC
>NZ_JBFUBD010000260.1:0-3901 GCF_056405935.1 Polaromonas sp. P1_E3 | reverse complement strand
CCCCATGGACAGGCATCTTTGCCGCCCTCAACAATGGTGATGTGGACCTCGTCATCTCGGGCGTCACCATCAACGACAAGCGCAAGCAGTCCTACGACTTCACCGCGCCCTATTTCGAGGCGCGCCAGCTGATCGCCGTTCACAGCAACAGCACCGCCAAAAGCCTGAAAGACCTGGCCGGCAAAAAGATCGGCGTGGTCACCGGCAGCACCGGCGACGACATGGCTTCGCGCGAATTCGGCAAGACCAACCCCGACATCCGCCGTTTTGAGAGTACCCCGGTGGTTATTTCCGAACTGGCCAACAACGGCCTGGACGCGGCCATCGGCGACAACGGCGTGATCGCCTTTCGCGCCCAGGAACACAAACAGCTCAAGACCGTCAGCGACGCGAGCTTTCCCAAGGAATACTTCGGCATCGTCGTGAAACAGGGCAACAAGGCCTTGCAGGACAAACTCAACGCAGGCCTGGCCGCCGTCAAGGCTGACGGCAGCTACGCCCAGATCTACAAAAAGTGGTTCCAGGCCGACGCTCCCGCGTTGCCCGCACAGTAAACACCAGGACACCTCCTTATGGAACATGTCCTCTGGTTCGGCTGGTTCCGCGCCGACATCATTGCCGAGTACAGCGTGCTGTTCTGGCGCGGCCTGCAGATGACCATCATGGTGACGCTGATCTGCATCGTGCAAGGCACCCTGCTGGGCCTGGCGGTCGGCATGGCGCGTGTGGCGGAATCGCGCCATTCGCCCGCGCGTGCAATCTGCAAATACGCGCTGCGCTGGCCCGCAACCGTTTACGTCAGCTTTTTCCGCGGCACACCGCTGTTCGTGCAGATCCTGCTGATCCACTTCGCCGTGTTGCCGCTGTTCATCAACCCGACTGACGGCCTGATCATCTCGGGTGAGACGGCCCGCGACATCAAGCAGAACTACGGCGCCTTCCTCTCCGGCATCGTGGCACTCACGCTCAATGCCGGCGCCTACATCTCCGAGATCTTCCGCGCCGGCATCCAGTCCATCGACAAGGGCCAGGTGGAAGCCTCACGCTCGCTCGGCATGTCGTTTCCACGCACCATGTACCACATCGTGCTGCCGCAGGCCTTCCGGCGCATGCTGCCGCCGCTGGGCAACAACGCGATTTCGCTGCTGAAAGACTCGTCGCTGATTTCGGCCATTGGCCTTGCGGAGCTGGCCTACGCCGCACGCACCGTCGCCGGCGCCTATTCGCGCTATTGGGAACCCTACCTCACCATCTCCGTCATGTACTGGGTACTGACGCTGGGCCTGGCTTACCTTGTCAAGAAACTGGAGGCTCGTTATGGACGAGGTGATTCGCGTTAAACGGCTGACCAAGCAGTTTGGTCACACCCCCGTGTTGCGCGGCATCGACTGCGCCATCAAGGCCACCGAAGTCGTCTGCGTCATCGGCCCTTCCGGCTCGGGTAAAAGCACTTTTTTGCGCTGCCTGAACGGCCTGGAAGACGCCAGCGGCGGAGAGGTGCTGGTGCACGGCGTCTCGGTGCATGAACCCAAGACCGACGTCGATGCCCTGCGCTCGGAAATCGGCATGGTGTTCCAGCGCTTCAATTTGTTCCCGCACAAGACCGTGCTGGAAAACATCACGCTGGCGCCCACCAAGGTGCGCAAGCTGACGGCACTTGAGGCGCGCAACCGCGCCAGCGAGCTGCTGGTCAAGGTCGGGCTGCTCGACAAGATCGACGCCTACCCCAACCAGCTCTCCGGCGGGCAGCAGCAGCGCGTGGCGATYGCCCGCGCGCTGGCGATGCAGCCGCGCATCATGTTGTTCGACGAACCCACTTCCGCGCTCGACCCCGAAATGGTCGGCGAAGTGCTGGCCGTCATGCAGTCCCTGGCCGAGGAAGGCATGACCATGGTGGTCGTCACCCACGAAATGGGTTTTGCCCGCCAGGTGGCCGACCGCGTGATGTTCATCGACGAAGGCCTGGTGATCGAGGAAGGCTCACCGGCGGAGATCTTTGACAACCCCAGGGAAGAGCGCACCCAGCGCTTTTTGAGCAAGGTGTTGTGAGGCAGTGCGCGCCCGTCGCTGCGGGCACGCGCTTCTCCCAGCAAGGTTCAGCCATCCAGAGAGGTCGCCATGCCAGCAACCCTCCGGGCCATCCAGGCCGACATCACAAAGCTGCAGCTTGACGCCATCGTCAACGCAGCCAATTCATCGCTGCTCGGCGGCGGCGGTGTCGACGGCGCCATCCACCGCGCTGCGGGGCCAGAACTGGTCCACGAATGCCGCCTGCTGGGTGGCTGTAAAACCGGTGAAGCCAAGGCAACCAAAGGCTATCGGCTACCGGCAAAGTTCATCATCCACACGGTGGGCCCGGTCTGGCGCGGCGGCAACAACGGCGAGCCTGAGTTGCTGGCCTCCTGCTACAGACGCGCCATGGAAATCGCGGCAGCCAAAGGCGTCACGTCGATAGCCTTCCCCAGCATCAGCACCGGCATCTACGGCTACCCAATTGAGTTGGCTGCCCAGGTCGCGGTGGCCAGCGTGCGCAAGTCCTTGCAGCAACCCTCATCCTTGGCGGAAGTGGTGTTCTGCTGCTTTTCGGTGGAAGACCTTGCGGTTTATGAGCAAGTGTTGGGCAAGACCCTTGGCCGCGGAGATTGACGCATGCCAGAACTTCCCGGTCTTGTCCCGATTGCGTTCACCATTTTTTCGTATGTTGTCTGCGTCAAACTGGCGGCCTGGCTTTATCGCCATACGCAACTGGACTGGAAACATGCCCTCATTTTTGGTGTTGTCCTGTTCATCGTTCTGTTCGCCGTCGGTACCGGTGTCAGGTCGCTGAGTGCAGGCTCAGACCCCGTACGCCAATCCCTTGTGGACCTTGCCACCGGCCTGGCAGCGCAGCTGGGTCTGGGTGCATGGTGGCTAGGCTCGCGAGCCAGGACAAAGGCAGGCGTACCCCTTGAATTGAAAGGCGGAGCCTTGCTCGCCCTCATGACCTATGGGCTGGTTTTTTCTTTCTCTTTTACGGCAACCATTGCCCTGACCTTCATTTCCCGCATGGCAGCCACCCCCGTTTGAGTTCAGTACCCTGGCACCTTCAACACCCGCGCCAGGTAATCAAAAAACACGCAGTACAGCGCAATCGGCAGCGGCAGGCCCAGCAGCGTGCCCACCAGGTAGTCGCGAAACTTCACCCCCGACATTGCCAGGGCGTAATTCAATGCCGGCACGGTCTGCAGCAGCACGCGCAGCACCACGACGCTCACCACCGGCCGCGCGTCGAGCTGGGCCAGCATGCGTTGAGCCCAACGCCCCTTGATCTGCCGCAAAGCGTCCCCGCCCATCAGGCGAATCAGCCAGAAGGTGAAGGCGCATGAGATCACGGCCGCGAGGTACGTTGCCAAGCCTCCCCACACTTCGCCCAGCGCCAGTACCGCGGCCGCCAGGAATATCCAGCCGGGAATCTGGATCRGGTTGCCCAGCGCAAACAGCGCGATAAAAATCAGCAACCCGCTGGCTTCGTTGTCCAGGAATTTCTGGTGCAAAAAAACCAGACTGAAGTTGTCGCGCAAACCCGAAAGCTGGAACACCGCCAGCAAAAGGCCCAGGAAAGCGACCACGGCGATCAGTCGTTTATAGCGGTGCATAGGCGTTTGATGGCGGTTTGGGCAAAAACACCCGCTAATTCTAGGCGGCACCCCGGCAAGCCCCGTCCCCCGCAGGCAGGGCTTGGGCTTTGCAAATAAATTCCAGAAAGTCTGTAAGAAGCGCTGCCCTCCCCCGACCAAACAGCAACACGCAGCAAGACTGCGGCGGAAATCCCGGCCATCCACAGGAAAACCGGGCGTTGCGGCCAGCGCAAGAGGAGCATTTCATGAACACGTCCCGTCAGATCATCCACCCCGGCTGGTTG
>NZ_JBFUBD010000259.1:0-3941 GCF_056405935.1 Polaromonas sp. P1_E3 | reverse complement strand
GTTTCAGGAACAGGTCAACAATCGCCAGATCCCAATCGCCGCTGTTCTCGACAAGCCATGCCTTGCCTTCGTTTTCGGTTTCGGCGGTGCCTACCGCGTTAATACCTGCCAATTCCTCAAGCGTCCCAATCAGATTCTCTCGAATGGTGGGGTTGTCTTCTACGATGTACGTTTTCAGTCTCACTGCTCGGTCCAGGTGGAAGGCTACGTGCTTCTCGAAAAATATTACAAAAGGCTCAAGAACGTGCGTGTCTCTGTTTCCTAATGTATCTTTGATTGAGGCCCATTCTGCCAGTGACCAAGGCCAATACCTGTAGGAAGTTTCCTACCGGGCCCGCAAAAAAAACTGTAGGCACATGCTCACAGCGTCTCATGGCGCTTGCCGACTGCCCTGGCGGGCGATTTGGCGGACATTCAACCTCTGTAGTTCAGCGCACCTGCTTCGGTGAGGGCCCTGGTGGCGGTTCACGCATTTGGCGATTACAGGGTGCCTTGCAACGGCTAGAACGATTCCTCCAGCATGAACAACGTCTTGTCCCAATCGCCTCTTTTGCGGAAAACACTCATCGGCATCGCCGTATTGGTCGCGGTTTTGCTGCTTGTTGCGGTGTTTTTCCCTTGGGACATGCTGCGTGGCCCGATCAACCGGCACGTATCTGAGCAGCTCGGCAGGCGTTTTGAAATTACCCGGCATCTGTCTGTGCAGCTTGGGCGTACGGCCACGGTCAAGGCCGACGGCGTGGAAATCGCCAATCCGGAATGGGCCAGCAAACCTTACCTGGTCACGGCAACTGCCGCAGAATTTGATATCCGCCTGCTGCCGCTTCTCTTTGGCCGGGTAGAGCTGCCCCGGATTGTGCTGACCGAACCGCAGATAGGACTCCAGATTGAGCCGGACGGCCGCCGCACGTGGGCCTTGTCACGGGATACGTCCGACGAAGGTTCTGTCCCGCGGATTGACGCCCTGATCATCGACCGTGGCACCCTGGATTACCGCGCTGCGGCACAAGGGGCCAATATCAGTGTCGAGTTCTCGCTGGCGCGGGAGGCAAAAGATCAACTGCCCTTGAGCTACAAAGCCGACGGCAAATGGAAAAACGAGTCTTTCAAGGCGACCGGCCGCACCGGCGGTGTGCTCCAGTTGAGCAAAGACCTTGAGGCGCCTTTTCCCGTGGAAGTCAGCGCCGTGGCAGGCAAGACCAGCCTTAAGGCCAAGGGCTCGGTTTCCAATCTCGCAGAGCTCGCGGGCATCGACGCGACCTTTGACCTCCAGGGGCGCAACCTTGAAGAACTCTACAAGTTGGTAGGGGTCGTATTGCCTGCCACGCCGCCGTACAAAGTCCGGGGCAAGTTGACCCGGCACGGCAAGGTGTGGGCTGCCACCCAGATGCAGGGTGTTTTGGGCAATTCGGACATCAATGGCGCGCTGAGTTTTGACCAGTCCGCCCCCGTGCCGCTTCTGACGGGCAAGGTACAGTCCAGGCTGCTTGATTTCGCCGATCTTGCGCCGGTGATCGGTTTGGCTCCGTCTGAGGGCGGCAAGGCTGCCAATCCCGACACACCAGCTGCGCAGACCGACAGCAATTCGGCGCCGCCGCCGGACAGGAGGGCAAGAGCTGCGCCTGCTACACGCAAGGTTCTGCCTGTTGCGTCACTTGACGTTACGCGGCTGCAGGCGATGAATGCCGACGTGGTTTACTCTGCGGCTGATATCAGGCATGTGAAGGTGCTCCCGCTCGACAAGGGCAGCGTCCACGTGCAGTTGAAGGCAGGTGTTTTGCAGCTCGAGCCGATCTCGCTGGGCATTGCTGGCGGCACGGTGGCGGGCAGTATCCGCATCGATTCCAATCCTGTTCCTGCGGCTTTCACCACACGGCTGGACCTGCGGGCCGTGCAGCTTAACCAGCTCTTTCCTGCCATTGAAACTTCCAAAAGCAGCCTGGGCAGGATCAGCGGGCAACTGGACCTCAAAGGCCGCGGAAATTCCCTGGCGCAAATGCTGGGGTCGTCGTCCGGCGATGTCGCTGTGCTGATGGGCAAGGGTGAAATCAGCAATATCCTGCTTGAATTCATGGGCCTGGATGGCGGAGAGGTGATCAAGTTCCTGGTCCGGGGCGACCGTAATGTGCAATTGCGCTGCGCCGCTGCGGCTTTTGAGGTGAACAAGGGCTTGATGAGCACCAAAACCATTGTGCTGGACACGGCAGATACGGTCATTAAYGGCCGGGGCACAGTCAGCCTCGCTGACGAAACGCTGGATCTCGTTCTGGACCCGGCGCCCAAAGACCGCAGCATACTGAGCTTGCGGTCTCCCTTGAAGATCGGCGGCACCTTCGCGGCCCCATCGGCTGGCCCCGACAAGGGCGCCCTTGCAGGCCGTGCCGCCATCGCTATTGGGCTGGGTGTAATCAATCCCTTGCTGGCATTGGCGGCCACCATTGAAACCGGGCCGGGCCAGGACGAAAACTGCGCAGCGATTCTTGCCAAGGCCGCAACGTCCAGCGCCGGCTCGCGTATGCCGGCATCCGCCACCCGATAAGGTTCTGGGCGGCCTCTGGCTTCAGGTGTCGAGGGTTGTGGTCCTGCCGCCGCAGACAGCGCATGCTGCATGGGGCGTGATCTTCATTTCGCTCCACTCCATGCTTTTGCCTTCAAGCATCAGCAACCGTCCGGTCAACGACCCGCTCACGCCACAGATCAGTTTCAGGGCTTCGGCCGCTTGAGTGCTCCCTATGATGCCGACCATTGGCGCGAAAACGCCCATCGTTGCGCAAAGCGCTTCTTCCAGCTGGTCTGATTCGGGAAACACGCAGGCGTAGCACGGCGAGTCTTCGCGTCTTGAATCGTAGACGGCGACCTGGCCGTCAAAGCGGATGGCCGCCCCCGATACCAGTGGCTTGCGGTGTTTGACGCAGGCGCGGTTGATGGCATGGCGCGTGGAAAAGTTGTCCGTGCAGTCCAGCACGACATCGGCGTCCTGGACCAGCTGATCGAGCAGCGCGCCTTTTGCTCGCCGGGTAACCGGGGTGACCTCGACGTCGGGGTTGATGGCCGCGATGGACTCGGCGATGGACTCCGCCTTGAACTTCCCGATGCGAGAAAGGTTGTGGGCGATTTGCCGCTGCAGGTTGGTGGCATCCACCCGGTCATGGTCAGCGATGGTGATGTGGCCGACGCCGGCGCTGCCCAGATAAAGCGCAACGGGCGAGCCCAAACCGCCCGCACCGACGATCAGCACATGCGACTGGAGAATTTTTTCCTGGCCTTCAATGCCAATTTCGTCGAGCAGGATATGCCGGGAGTAACGAAGCAGCTGTTCGTCGTTCATGGTGAAAGCCGTTCAGGCTACAGGGCAAGCGCGCGGATGGGCGGGCAGCGCGCGCGGCACAAGCCTGCTCCGCTCCGTGCCCCCTATCGCCTAGTTGTCTTTTTTCTCGTTTTTCGGTTCGACCACGGCTGTCTTGCTGATCAACACCGGACGTCCCTTGAGCTTGTTGATCGCCTGCGCCAGCTGGAAATCCTTGTCGCTGCCCAGTTCGGGCGGCCGGCGTTGCTCAGGTGTCTTTTTCGCTTCTTCTTCGAGGCGTTTCAGGGCTTCCTCGCGGGCTTTCTCGCGCCCGGCGTCCTTCACTTCTGCACCCTGGCCGCTGTTGAGGTGTTTCTCAAGGTCGGCTTCCCGGGTCCGCAAGGCGGCAAAAGGACTGCCTTCGGCGGTCTCGTCGACCAGCACGTCGGGCACGATGCCGCGCGCCTGGATCGATTTTCCGCTTGGCGTGAAATAACGCGCCGTGGTGAGCTTCAGGCCGGTATCGGGGCCCAGGGGCCGGACGGTTTGTACCGAGCCCTTGCCGAAGGTCTGGTTGCCCATGATGGTGGCACGCTTGTGGTCCTGCAGGGCACCGGCGACGATTTCGCTGGCGGAAGCCGAGCCTTCATTGACC
>NZ_JBFUBD010000258.1:0-3987 GCF_056405935.1 Polaromonas sp. P1_E3 | reverse complement strand
GCCCACTGGTTGCGCCGCTGAACTCTTCACGCAAGCAGGGGCCGCGGAACCGGCTTCGCCGGGCCGCAGGCGCAGCGGCCCCCTCGGGGGGCAGGAAGCTACACGAAGTGAGCGACCGTGGGGGCAAGCCTTTGTAGAGCCTGTCCCCTAGAGTACCCGGCAGGCTTTGTAGCGCCCCTTGTTACGACTACCATGCAGACAGTTTGACAGGAGACCTGCCTTGGCCGCGACCCCCACTTCGGCGACGACGCCCCCTTCCCTTGCGTCTTCTTCCTTTTCCCTGGATCCCCTGGACCCCACCTCCCCCTACCCCCACCTGCTCGCGCCGCTGGACCTTGGCTTCACCACGCTGAAAAACCGCGTGCTCATGGGCAGCATGCACACCGGCCTCGAAGACGGCCGCAAACACTTCCCCGCCATGGCCGCCTACTTTGCCGAGCGCGCACGCGGCGGCGTGGGCCTCATGGTCACGGGCGGCTTTGCGCCCAACATTGCCGGCTGGACCAAACCCTTTGCCGGCATGCTTGCCAGCTCCGGCGCGGCGCGCCGCCACAAGCAGGTCACCGACGCCGTGCACGCCGAAGGCGGCAAGATCGCCCTGCAAATCCTCCACACCGGCCGCTACGGCTACCACCCGCTCTGTGTCGCGCCCTCGCGCATCCAGAGCCCGATCTCACCCTTCACGCCGCGCGAGCTCAGCGCCGGCGGCGTCGAGCGGCAAATCCGCGCCTTCATCCGCTGCGCCACGCTGGCGCGCGATGCCGGCTACGACGGCGTCGAGATCATGGGCAGCGAAGGCTACTTCATCAACCAGTTCCTCGTCACCCATACCAACCAACGCACCGACGAGTGGGGCGGCAGCTATGGCAACCGCATGCGCGTGGCCGTCGAGATCGTGCGCCGCACCCGCGAAGCCGTGGGCCCCGACTTCATCATCATCTACCGCCTCTCGATGATCGACCTGATCCCCGGCGGCAGCAGCTGGGAAGAAGTCGTGCTGCTGGCCAAAGCCGTGGAAGCCGCCGGCGCCACCCTCATCAACAGCGGCATCGGCTGGCATGAGGCCCGCGTACCCACCATTGCCACTTCAGTGCCGCGCGGCGCCTTCACCTGGGTTACCAAAAAACTACGCACCGACCTGCGCGCCGCCGGCATCACCATCCCCGTCATCACCAGCAACCGCCTGAACATGCCCGAGGTGGCCGAGCAGGTGCTGGCCGACGGCAGCGCCGACATGGTCAGCATGGCCCGCCCTTTCCTGGCCGACCCCGAGTTCGTCAACAAGGCCGCGCAGGGGCGCCGCAACGAGATCAACACCTGCATCGCCTGCAACCAGGCTTGCCTGGACCACGCCTTCCAGGCCAAGCTGGCCAGCTGCCTCGTCAATCCGCGCGCCGGGCATGAGACCGAACTTGTCATCCGCATCGCCCCCGCCAAAAAACGCATTGCGGTGATTGGCGCAGGCCCCGCGGGCCTGGCCGCCGCCACCACACTGGCCCTGCGCGGCCACAGCGTCGATTTGTATGACGCAGCCGACAAGATCGGCGGCCAGTTCAACCTGGCCAAGCGCGTGCCCGGCAAGGAAGAGTTCGAGGAAACCCTGCGCTACTTCGGCAACCGCATCACCGGCACCGGCGTGAAGCTGCACCTGAACACCCGCGTCTCGGCGGCCGACCTGATTGCGCAAAAGTTTGACGAAGTCGTGCTGGCCACCGGCGTCACGCCACGCAACCCGCGCATTCCCGGGCAAGACCACCCCAAGGTGCTGAGCTATATCGACGTGCTGCTGGGCCGCCAGCCCGTGGGCGAGCGCGTTGCGCTCATAGGCGCAGGCGGCATCGGCTTTGACATCGCCGAATTTCTCGTCACACCCGCCGGCCATTCCACCGCCCTTGACCTGCCGGCCTGGCTGGCCGAATGGGGCGTGGCCGACCCCGGTGAAGTGCGCGGTGGTGTTGTACGCCCGCAGGCCACACCACCGGCGCGCCACGTCACCCTGCTGCAGCGCAAGCCTGGCAAGCTGGGTGCGGGCCTGGGCAAGACCACCGGCTGGATCCACCGCGCCGCGCTGAAGATGAAAAACGTCGAGATGCTTTCAGGCGTCAACTACGAACGCATTAGCGAAAACGAGGGAGGCTCAGGCCTCAGCCTCTTCATCACTTTTGGCGAAAAGCGCCAGGACGGCACGGTGCTTTCCGTTGACAACATCGTGCTGTGCGCGGGGCAGGAGCCGCTGCGCGAACTGCTGGAGCCCCTGCGCGCGGCAGGCGTCAAGACACATTTGATCGGCGGCGCCGACGAAGCCAGCGAACTGGACGCCAAGCGCGCGATCGACCAGGGCACGCGGCTGGCGGCGATGGTGTGATCCAGCCCGCAGAGAATCACCGAACAGACCGCTCAGGCTGAGGCGTCAGGGCCGTCGTTGCGTTCCAGCAGCAGGCGAAGCATGCGCTCCGGGTTCTGCAAAAAATCGCGCGTAACCCGGTAGTGCTCGGTCTCGGCATACTGCACACGCTCCAGGCCAGCCTCCGAGCACGCATAAATCCAGGCGTCCGGGTAAGCCATCAGGATGGGCGAATGCGTCGCGATCAAAAACTGCGACCGCTCCAGCACCAGGTCATGCATGCGCGACAACACCGCCAGCTGGCGTTGCGGCGACAGGGCCGCTTCCGGTTCATCCAGGATGTACATCCCTTCTGGGCCGAACCGGTGATTGAGCAGCGACAGAAATGATTCGCCGTGAGACTGCTCATGCAACGAGCGCGAGCCATAGAAAGTGATCACCGGCGGCCCCATGGAAGGCTCCGCATCCAGGTTTTCGATTTCCGTCGCCACATTGAAGAAGCTCTCAGCACGCAGAAAAAACCCGGTCTTCGGCCGCTTGAAGCCTTTGGCAACGCGTATGTATTCGTTCAGCACCGAATGGGATACGCGCGTGCCAAAGCGAAAATTTTTGGTACCGCCTTCTGCGTTAAACCCCAGCGAAACCGCAATCGCCTCCAGCAGCGTCGACTTGCCCGAGCCGTTCTCTCCCACAAAAAAAGTCACCTTCGGGTGCAGGTCAAGATGCTCCAGCGTGCGCACGGCCGGCAGGTGAAAAGGGTAGTCTGAAAAAGACTCGACCTTGTCGCGCACCAGCGTGACGCGGCTGGCAAACTGGCTGGAGATGGTCGACGGCATCACCGGAGTTTAAGGTGGCAGCAGCATGCCGGTGCAGGGCATCGCCGATGACCGATGCGGCGGGCAGGTCCGGATGGATAGCTTACTCCGGCAGCTCTGCCTCAAAGCGGTCCATCTCTTCATCCAGCGTTCCACGGCTGCTGAAATCCCGGCGGGCCTGGCCGTACCAGTACTCGGCATTCCCCAGGTCACCTTCCTGTACATGCAGGATGCCGTGCAACCAGGCAGCCAGCTGCGACTCATCACTCTGCACGATGGTGTGTGCCTCGGTCCAGCGCCCCGAGCGCATGTGAACCAGGGCTTGGCGAAGATTGGCCATTGAAAACTCCTTGAATGAATTGAATATATCGCTGATGGAATTTCCCTGGCGCGGTCATGTTTTGCCTTCACGCGTGCCGGCAAGAGGCGCATGGTGGGCTATCAACGCTGCGGAGAAGCAGAGTTCGTTTACTCCATAACTGAGAAAACAATGGCCAACTGGTTTCCGTGTTTTAAAACGCTTTCTCCGCCAAACTCCTGCACCACATCGGTAGTAAGTTGGCCCGTTTGAAGAAGCTGGGCATTGCTTTCGTCGAACACAATGTTTACGCAGCGCCTCTTGATGTCGAAGATAAATCGATCATCACCGCAAAAATGAGCATAGACCGGATGCTGCTCAAAGTTCACGGGGGCCATTAGCCAGTACGTGACACCGACAATCTCTCCATCGACGCGTCGAAGGTAATCGTAGAAGTAGCCCTCAAGACTTATTCCTACCTCCTCACCTTGCTCATCCGCAGAGAAGGTTTGAGAGTTTTTTGGGAGAAG
>NZ_JBFUBD010000257.1:0-3992 GCF_056405935.1 Polaromonas sp. P1_E3 | reverse complement strand
AAGCAGCTGCGCACCCTGTTGATGACAAAGCTTTGGCTGCAGGAATTTTTCCCCGAAAACGCATAACAAAAAAAAACGGAAGGCCGGACATGGCAGATTTTGATTACTACCTGGCGCAGTTTGTCGATATCCATGGCCGGCCCAAGGCCAAGCTGGTGCCGGGCAAGCACAAGGAAATGATCTTTGGTGCAGGAGCTGGTTTCGCGGGCTTCGCGATCGCAGGCATGGGAATGGAGCCACATGGGCAGGAGTTCATGGCGGTCGGTGACCGCGGCAGTGTGCGCGCCGTGCCCTGGATGCCCTCGACCGCCAGTGTTAGCTGCGACGGACATGTCGATGGCAAACCGCATCCGCTTGATTCCCGTGTGATTGCGAAAAAAGCGCTGGCAGCTTTTCGCGATGCCACCGGGCTGGAATTCTTCTCCGGCCTTGAGYCCGAATTTTTTCTGCTCAAGGCAACCGAAAGCGGTGGGTACGAGGTTGCAACCGGCTCCGAATCGCTCGACAAGCCCTGCTACGACTTCCGGCACCTGTCGTCGGTCTCGGATTTCCTCATGGAGTTGCGCTCCGCGTTAGAGGGGGCGAATATCGATGTCTACCAGATTGACCACGAAGACGCGAACGGTCAGTTCGAGATGAACTTCACCTATGCCGACGGCCTGCGTACAGCGGACAATCTGACATATTTCAAAATGGCGGCGACCGCAATTGCCAAAAAACACGGCATGTTGTGTTCATTCATGCCAAAACCCTTTTCCGAGCGGTCGGGCAGTGGGTTGCATATGCATATGTCGGCCGGCAAAGAGTTCGGCGACAACGCTTTTGAGGACAAAACCGATCCGCGCGGCATGGACCTGAGCCCGTTGGCCTATCATTTCCTTGGGGGATTGATGGCTCATGCTGCGGGGCTGACGGCAATTGCCGCTCCTTGTGTCAACTCCTACAGAAGGCTGGTTTCGCGCGGCTCGCGCTCTGGCGCGACCTGGGCGCCTGTCAATATCGCTTGGGGCAACAACAACCGGACAGCCTTTGTGCGCATCCCGGGCGGTCGGCTCGAACTGCGCGTTGCCGATGCTTCGTCAAATCCGTATCTGCTGACCGCTGCCATCATTTATGCGGGCCTTGACGGCATCCAGCGAAAGCTCGATCCGGGGGAGCCGTGCAACGAAAATCTTTACCAGTTGAGCCTGGATGAGCTTGATGCGCGCGGAATCCGGCGCCTGCCGGCTTCCTTGCCCAGCGCGCTCGATGCCTTGCAAGCCGATACGGTGCTGTCTACCGGTCTGGGATTGCCCTTCGTCAAGGAATTCCAGACGCTCAAACGGATTGAAAGTGACGATTTTCTGACCACTATCTCTCCGGAAGAATTTCGCCGGTATGTGGATTTCTTCTAGTCAAACTGTGTGTCGCTTGGCCGCCAGCCGCCTATTTAAGGCAAATTGATGACGACTTTTACAGAAGGTGAAGCAGATCGGAGCGGTTCCGGTAGTCCCGCAGCGCAGCGCGTTGACGAATGGCGCGATATTGACAAAGCCGCCTACGACTATCACTTGATGCAGTGGATGGAGCAGAAACAGTCCACCAAGCATTTCGCGGATTTTATTGGCAGTTCTCTTGCGACATCCAGGCGTGTCATCGATTTGGGTTGCGGCGGCGGTGCGGCGACGTTCTATCTTGCACAACAAAACCCGAATACCCAGGTCCTTGGAATCGACTATTCGGCCGATTTGGTGGCCTTGGCCGGGAAGCTGGCCGCCGACAATAACGCCAGCAACCTTCAATTCGGCACCGGTGACTGGTTTGACCTTTCCACAAGAAACGACGTCGATGGTGTTGTGAGCCTGCAGACGCTTTCCTGGTTGCCGGAATTCGAAAGGCCATTGTCAGAAATCTTTCACAAGCTCAATCCGCAGTGGGTCGGGCTGACGAGCCTGTTTTACGAAGGTGATATCTCCTGCACCATCGAAGTGAATGAACACGCAAGAGACCGGCGTTCCTTTTACAACGTCTATTCGATACCTGCCTTGGCGAGATACGTCGGGAAACACGGCTACAAGATCAGCCGGCAGTCCAGGTTCCTGATAGATGTTGATATCAAAAAGCCTGACAGTTCCGATAGCATGGGAACTTACACCGTACCTTTGAAAGAGGGACCGGATTCCAGGAGCGAAAGACTGCAGATAAGCGGCCCTTTGTTGATGAACTGGTATTTTTTGCTGATTGAAAAAAATTAAAAAAATTTCCGCGGTAATCATCGTGCGGCCGGCAAGCTCCTGCCGAAGGGATTGTTGACATGGCGCGGCCGGTGAGGGTTCTTTTTGTTTGCTATGGCGGAGGTCACGTTGAGATGTGCCTGCCGGTCATGCGCGCGCTTCGTCAGCAAATGCCAGGTTGCGACGCAAAAATCATGGCGCTCACCACAGCATTTCCCGCTGCGGTGCTTGCGGGGGAAACACCTCTGGGTTACCGTGATTTCATTGATATGCCCGCTGGGCACCGCGCGTTGGAGTTTGGTGCACGGCTGGTATCAGCTACCCAGCATCCGGGCGTCGCCCTGGAAGAGTCGGTGGCCTATCTCGGTTTCAACTTTCTGGAGTGGGTAGACAACGAGGGCGAGGAGGCTGYCTGGCGACGGTGGACCCAATTTGGGCGGCACGGATTTTTTCCGCTTAATTTCTTCCGCGGTGTACTGCGCAAGCTGGAAATCGACGTCGTCGTGACAACCAATTCGCCGCGCAGTGAGCAGGCGGCCGTAGAGGCGGCGGTTTCCCTTGGAATTCCGTGCCTTTCGATGCTGGATCTGTTTGCGTTGCCAGGAGATCCTTATTTGGCGCGTCGRGTGCATGCGGACCGCCTGACCGTTCTGGCCGACGTGACGCGCCAAAATCTTGTGAACGCCGCAATACCATCGGATCGGATCTTTGTCACGGGTAATCCAGCGTTTGACGGTTTGGTCACACCGGACGCCAGGATTCAGGGGGAGATGTGGCGCAATGCCAAGGGTTGGAATGGCAAGAACATCATTCTTTGGGCGGGCCATCTTGAAGTATCACATGCATCACCTGCCGCTCTCGCGGGCAGCGGTTTAGGTAACCAGGTGCAGCTGTGGCTCGCGGATTGGGTGGCGTCGCGTGAGGATGTTTGTCTTGCCGTCCGGTATCACCCCAACGAATGCCATGCTTTTGAGAAGCCGCCTGTTCATCCCAGGATTTTTTGGAGTGAGCCCGGTGTTGAGCCGCTGTTGCCGGTGTTGCTGGCCTCCGACCAGGTGGTCGTACAGGTAACAACTGTCGGGGTACAAGCCTATATCGCCGGAAAGCGGGTAGTCAACATTGGTTTTTCGCCCTATGTGCAGAGCTCCGGTCTCGACTATTCTTTACTCGGTATGAGTGAGAGGGCCGACAATCGGTCCATGCTGATACGCTTGCTTGAGCAGGGCGTGGCCGGCGATGGTATGAAAAAACCAGAGTACGTGCAAAATGGATGCGCAGCGCAAGCCGTCGCATTGCATATCTGCACTCTTGCAGAAGAGAGATTCTCCTTATGAGTGGTCCACAGCAGCGAAAAATTTTAGGATTGATTCTCGCCCGGGGAGGGAGCAAGCGTTTGCCGGGAAAAAATATTCGGGACCTGCATGGAAAGCCCCTAATTGCCTGGACGATTGAAGCAGCGGTTGCGTGCCAATCATTTACCAAGCTGGTGTTATCGACGGATTCGCAGAAAATCGCCGATGTAGCAGGCCGTTATGGCATCGAAATTCCATTTCTGCGGCCGGATCATCTGGCCGCCGACTTGAGTACTTCTGAAGACGCGGTGTTGCATGCGCTCGATTTCCTGCGTGATCAGCAGGGGCTGGATTTTGATGCGGTGATGCTGATGGAACCTACGTCGCCGCTGCGAGCCGGAGGAGATATGGAGGGTGTCCTCAGGCTTTTAAGTGATCGCTGGAACGAAGCGGACGCAGTTGTTGGGGCCGGTCGTGTGCAACTGGA
>NZ_JBFUBD010000256.1:0-3997 GCF_056405935.1 Polaromonas sp. P1_E3 | reverse complement strand
CTCGCACTGAACTGGGCCCAGAAGAACCAGAAGTTGGAGCCGTGGCAATCGTGGGCGTATGCCCAGGAAGCAAAATTGTCAAGGAACCCGTCTGAGCGCAAGCGCGCCATGGCGATGGCGTTTTATCTCGACCCCAAATCGGAGCGCTTGTCTGCGTTTGAGAAATCGGAAATTGATGCCGCCGTCAAGACGTTTGGAAAATCCAACCCATTTCTTGCAATCAAGCCAGAGCTTGTAAAAAAAGAAGCCATCTAAATGAAGGCCCCACTCCTTTACAGCAAGCCCAGCTCGGCCATCGACACCGCCTGCGAACTGGTCACCACAAAATGGTCCAACACGCGCACATCGACCAGCGCGAGCGCGGACTTCAGCGTTTGCGTCAATGCTTCATCGGCGCGCGACGGCTTGGCGGTGCCGCTGGGGTGGTTGTGGGCCAGCACCACGCTGGCGGCGTTGAGCGCCAGGGCGCGCACCACCACTTCGCGCGGGTAGACGGACGTTTGCGTCAAGGTGCCGCGAAACAGCTCTTCCAGCACGATCAGCCGGTGCTGGCTGTCCAGGAACAGCACCGCAAAGATCTCGTGTGGCCGGCTGCCCAGCTGCAGCTGTAAATAGTCGCGTACCGCCTGCGGGGTGTCAAAGAGCGTTTTTTCGCGGAGCTTTTCGGCAAGCGCCCGCCGGGCTAGTTCCAGCACTGCTACCAGTTCAGCGCGTTTGGCCGGGCCCAGGCCCTTGATGCTTTTCAGCGCTTCGGGGCCGGTGTGCAACAGCCCGGCCACGCCGCCAAATGTGTCAACGAGTTCCTGTCCCATCTGCAGCGCATTCTTGCCGGGCAGGCCGGTGCGCAGCAAAAGGGCCAGCAGCTCAGCGTCGCTGAGCGCGCCGGGGCCGCGGGCCAGCAGTTTTTCGCGGGGGCGGGCATCCTCCGGGAGGTCTTTCAGGAGCATGGATTGGCCTGTGTGGCTATATGGCTGTGTGGAGGGAGGCTGGTGCCGGCGGGATTAAAAGAGCCCGATTCACGCGAAATAAACGGGATTGGGCCCGGACAAGCGGTACTTTCTACAATAGGGGCAGTTTACAAACACTTGCCGGCGCCAGCCCGGCCGCAGAAAGTTTTATGTCCACCGTGGAATCCMTTGGCGCTACCCTTGTCCAGCAAGGCTCGTTCCTGACCCTGCACTACCGCATGGCCGGGCCTTCAGTGGACGGCAAACCGGGTGCGGACATCATCAACACCTTTGATGGCAAGCCTGCCACCCTGAGCCTGGGGACGGGTGAGCTCTCGCCGGCCATTGAGCAGCGGCTGATTGGCCTGCCTGAGGGCGCACGCACAACATTCGAGTTGCCGGCCGGTGAGGCTTTTGGCGACCGCAACCCGGAGCTGGTGCAATGGGTGGCGCGCAAGCTGCTCAACGAGCTGGGCGATCCGGACGAGCAGTACAAGGTCGGCGACGTGGTGCAGTTCCCCACGCCGGACGGCATGGGCCAGTACGCAGGCGCGGTGCAGCAGGTCAAAGAGGGCGGCGACGCGGTGCAGTTTGATTTCAACCACCCGTTGGCGGGTCAGCCGGTGGTGTTTGAAGTGCAAGTGATTGGGGTGCTATGACTGAGTCCAGACTGTTACCACAGGAAATCCTGCTGGCCGAACCCCGCGGTTTTTGCGCCGGTGTCGACCGCGCGATTGAAATCGTCGAGCGGGCGCTGACGAAATTTGGCGCGCCGATTTATGTCCGGCACGAGATCGTGCACAACACCTATGTCGTCAACGACCTCAAGGAAAAAGGCGCCATCTTCATTGAGGAATTGAACGATGTGCCGCCTGGCGCGACGCTGGTCTTCAGCGCGCACGGCGTGAGCCAGGCTATTCAAAAAGAGGCAGAGCGCCGCGGCTTCCAGATTTTTGATGCAACCTGCCCGCTGGTGACCAAGGTGCACGTGGAAGTCGCCAAGCTGCACAAAGAGGGCTACGAGTTCATCATGATCGGCCACAAGGGCCATCCTGAAGTTGAGGGGACCATGGGCCAGCTCGACAGCGGCATCCATCTGGTGGAAGACGTGGCCGACGTCTGGCGCATCAGCCCTGGCCAGACCGAACGCCTGGCAGTCGTTACGCAGACCACGCTGAGCGTGGACGATGCGGCCGAAATCAGCGCAGCCGTGAAGCAGCGCTTTCCGCAGGTACGCGAACCGAAACAGCAGGACATCTGCTACGCCACGCAGAACCGGCAGGACGCCGTCAAGGTGCTGAGCCCACAGGTTGACATCCTGATCGTGGTCGGTAGCCCGACGAGTTCGAACAGCAACCGCCTGCGCGAGCTGGCCGCCAAGCTGGGCACCGAAGCCTATATGGTGGACGACGCCAGTGAGCTGAAAGAGTCATGGTTCGAAGGCAAGGGCCGCGTCGGCCTCACGGCCGGGGCCTCGGCGCCGGAAATCCTCGTCAAGCAGGTGATAGACCGTATCAAGGCCCTGGGCGCCGTGTCGGTGCGCAAGATGGACGGGATTGAGGAAACCATCAAGTTTCCGCTACCCAAAGGCCTGAAGCTTGATGCGCAGGGCCAGGTGCTGGAAGTCAGCGACAGCCAGCTGCATCAGCTCTGATTTGACTCTCTTGTCTTTGCCATGACCAATCGCTATCAAATTGAGAGCTGCTTGCGCACATTCGAAGCGGGCTACAGCCACTTTATTCATCAAACGCCGTTGTGGAATCTGCCCGGAAAGGCGCTGGGCGTGGAATGTGCCGAAGTCTGGCTCAAGCTGGAGCACCTGCAGACCGGCGGCAGCTTCAAGGCCCGCGGCATGCTCAACCGCCTGCTGTCCAACCCGATTCCGGCCAGCGGTGTCATCGTGGCCTCCGGTGGCAACGCCGGCATTGCCACTGCGGCCGCCGCGCGTGAACTGGGCGTGCGCTGTGAGGTGTTTGTGCCGGAAGTTTCGACGCCCGCCAAGCGCGCCAAGCTGGCCGCGCTGGGAGCTCATGTGGTGGTCACGGGTGCGGCGTATGCCGATGCATTGAAAGCCTGCCTGGCGCGCCAGCAGGAGACCGGCGCGCTGCTGACCCATGCCTATGACCAGCCCGAAGTGCTGGCTGGCGCCGGCACGATGGCGGCCGAGATCGAGCAGCAGGGCGGTTTGCCTGATTCCGTGCTCGTCAGCGTGGGTGGCGGTGGCCTGATTGGCGGCGTGGCCAGCTGGTTTGAGCAGCGCAGCCGTGTGGTGGCGCTGGAGCCGGAGCTGGCGCCCACCTTGTACAAAGCCCGCGAAGCCGGCGAGCCGGTGGATGTCGCCGTTGGCGGCATCGCCGCCGACTCGCTGGGCGCCAAGCGCATCGGCAGCCTGGCCTGGGAAGCCACGCAGGCGCATGTGCGGGATGCGCTGCTGCTGACTGACGAATCTATTCGTGCCGCCCAGCTGTGGCTGTGGAAGGAACTGAAACTGGCGGTTGAGCCCGCGGCGGCCCTGCCGCTGGCCGCCCTGCAAAGCGGCCGCTACCGGCCCCGCGCCGATGAAAAAGTCTGCCTCATCATCTGCGGCGCCAACCTGGACCCGGCCAGCCTGAACTGAGCTGAACGGGCCCTGTCCACTGCAGCTCTACAAAATACAATGGCCCCATGCTAGATATCAACCTGCTTCGCAAAGACCTGCCTTCGGCTATTGCCCGGCTGGAGACCCGTAAAACCCCGCAAGCTTTCCTCAACGTGGAAGCCTTCCAGGCGCTGGAGGCTGAACGCAAGGCCCTGCAGATCCGCACCGAAGAGCTGCAAAACCAGCGCAACACGCTGTCCAAGCAGATCGGCCAGCTCAAGTCCAAGGGCGAAGACGCCAGCGCCATCATGGCGCAGGTGAGCGCTTCCAAGGCCGAACTCGAATCATCCGCCGCGCGGCTCGACCAGATCCAGGCTGACATGCAAACGCTGTTGCTGGCTGTGCCCAACCTGCCGCACGAAAGCGTGCCGCAAGGCGCAGGCGAGGCCGGCAATGTTGAAGTACGCAAATG
>NZ_JBFUBD010000255.1:0-4014 GCF_056405935.1 Polaromonas sp. P1_E3 | reverse complement strand
CATTCTGGGTGGCATGGGCAATTTTGCCGGCGCCATCGTCGGCGCGTTCGCGTTTGAATATCTACTGCATGTCTTCAAGGACTTGCCGCAAATCGGCAGCGTCAACCTGGGCAAGCACTGGCAGCTGTGGATGGGCCTCTTTATCGTGCTGCTGGTCACATTTGCGCCGCGCGGCATCCTGGGCCTGGTCGAAAAATTCACCCAGCGCAAAGACAAAGCGGAGGTTGGCCATGACTGATCTACTCCTCAGTGCAAAAAATCTCACCAAACGCTTTGGTGGTTTGGCGGCGGTCAATGATGTCTCTATTGATCTGTGGCGCAACCACATTCACGCCGTCATCGGCCCCAACGGCGCCGGCAAATCCACGCTGACCAACCTGCTCTCTGGCGACTTGCCGCCTACCTCGGGTACGGTCACGCTGGGCGGGCACGACATCACAGGCTGGACACCCGAAAAAATCTCGGGCAAGGGACTGGGCCGCAGTTACCAGAAGACCAATATCTTTTTGCCCTTCAGCGTCTGGGAAAACGTCCGGCTGGCGTCACAGTCACGCGCGCCGCATGCCGCGCACTGGCTCAAGCGCGCCACCAGCTTCGCCGATGTCAACGCCCGCGCCGAAGAGGCGCTGGAACTGGCCGGCCTGCAACACCGCAAACACAGCATCGCCGGCACCATCAGCCACGGTGAGCAACGCCAGCTTGAGATCGCGATGACGCTGGCCACCGAGCCGCAGGTGCTGCTGCTCGACGAGCCGCTGGCCGGCATGGGCGTGGCCGAGGCCGAGCGCATGGTCGCCCTGTTGCTGACCATCAAGAAAAATCACGGCATCCTGCTGGTCGAGCACGACATGGACGCGGTCTTTACCCTGGCCGATAAGCTCACCGTGATGGTCAACGGCCAGGTGATCGCCAGCGGTGCGCCCGCGCAGATCCGCGCCGATGCGGGCGTGCAGGCGGCTTACCTCGGAGAGGAACATTGATGAACGCCCCCGAAAAACAGATCGACATCCTGATCGGCGCCCAGGACATCAACACCTACTACGGCGCCAGCCACATCCTTCGCGGCATTGACTTTCACGTCGCACGCGGCGAGACCATAGGCCTCATGGGCCGCAACGGCATGGGCAAGAGCACGCTGCTCAAAAGCATCATGGGCCTCGTCAAACCGCGCTCCGGCTCGGTCGCCATCAACGGCAGGCCCATGACGGGCGCCCCACCCTACGAAATAGCCCGCCTCGGCATCGCCTACGTGCCCGAAGGCCGCGGCATTTTCGGCAATCTCAGCGTGACCGAGAACCTCAAAATGGCTGCGCGCGCCGGCAGGCCAGGAAGCGCCGCAGACGGCGTGGGCCGCAGAAACGACTGGACCTACGAACGTGTGCTGGACACCTTTCCGCGCCTGAAAGAACGCCTGAACCATGGCGGGCAGCAGCTGTCTGGCGGCGAACAGCAGATGCTGACGATAGGCCGCGCGCTGATGACCAACCCTGACGTGTTGATCCTCGACGAGGCCACCGAAGGCCTGGCGCCGCTGATTGCCCGGGACATCTGGCGCATCTGCGGCCTGATCCGCGAAACCGGCATCAGCAGCGTGATCGTCGACAAGAACTGGAAACACGTCACCCAGATCACCGACCGCAATGTGATCCTGGTCAAAGGCCAGGTGGTGTTTGAAGGCAGCTCGGCCGAGCTGCACGCCAAACCTGAACTGCTGGCGCAATACCTGGGCGTATGAGCCGGGTGTTGCCAGGGAGCAGCAACCATGAAGCTGTCACGGACCACCTCGACACTGGGCCTCACCGTACTGGCCATGCTCGCCTTTGCGGGCAATTCGCTCCTTTGCCGGCTCGCACTACGCAGCACGCCGATTGACGCGGCCAGCTTCACAGCCCTTCGCATTGCCTCGGGTGCGCTGGTGCTCTGGCTTTTCATGTGGCAGCGTGGTGTCACGGCGACCGGCAACTGGGGGTCGGCCGCGGCGCTGTTCGTTTACGCGGCCGCATTCTCGCTGGCCTACGTCAGCCTGCCGGCAGCCACCGGCGCCCTGCTGCTGTTCGGCTCGGTGCAGCTCACGATGCTGGGTACCGGGCTGGCCCGCGGCGAGCGGCTGGGCGCAAGGCAAAGCGCCGGCCTGGCAATTGCCGTTGCCGGCCTCATCGCACTGTTGCTGCCGGGCGCCGCCGCCCCACGTTTGCCGTCGGCCATGCTGATGCTGCTGGCCGGCATCGCCTGGGCGGTGTATTCGCTGCGCGGAAAACACGCCGGTGACGCGACGCAGGCCACTGCGGGAAACTTCCTGCGCGCCACACCGCCAGCGCTGTTGCTGGCCGGCCTGATGTTCCCGCAGCTGATCTGGGATATGCGTGGCGCGGCCTATGCCGTGGCCTCCGGCGCGCTCACTTCCGCTGTGGGTTACATCGTCTGGTACGCGGCGGTCAAGCGGCTTCCCGCCACTACGGCGGCCTCGGTGCAACTCTCAGTGCCGGCCATCACCGCCCTGGGCGGTATCGTCTTTCTTGGGGAGCCGCTGGCCTGGTCGGTCGCGGCCTGTTGCGCGGCCATTCTGGGCGGCGTCGCGCTGGCCGTACGCCCTTCGCCGACCAAAAGCTAAAGCAGCGAGCGCAGTTCCCTCGCTGCATCCAGCAGCAAAGGCAGCAATTCGCGCCGCATGGCCTCAGGCCTCAGCCGCTGCGGCGACGACACCACATTGAGCGCAGCCACCGTGCGCCCCTGCATGTCGCGCAGCGGCACGGCCAGGGCATGCACGCCCAGCTCATGCTCTTCGCTGGCCACGCAGAAATCGTCAAGACGCACCTGATCCACCAACGCCCTGAGCTTGCGCGGATCGGTGGTGGTGTGCAGCGTCAGCCGGGCCAGGTTGCCTGTGTCGGTCCTGGCCTTCAGCCAGGCATTGAAGTCGCTTTTTGTTTTGGCGGCCAGCAGCACACGCCCGGTGGAGGTCGCATGCGCCGGAAGGCGCGCACCGAGGTGCAACCCGTAAGCCAGCACGCGCGCCGGCGCCGCCCTGCCGCTATCTGCTGGTGACTTCCACTCAAAGCCGCTTCGGCCGATGATGACGATTTCATCGCCGTCCAGCACCGCAACGGAAAACGACTCCTGCGTTTGCGCGGCCAGCCGGTTCAGCGCGGGCTGCACGGCGCGCGGCAGGCGTGCCGTGGCCAGGTAGCTGCCTGAAAACCGCAGGATCTTGGCTGCCAGCCAGAAATAACTGCCATCGGTTTCCAGGTAACCCAGGTGCGTGAGCGTCAGCAGGTGCCGGCGTGCGGCTGCCCGCGTGATGCCAGCACGTTCCGCGGCCAGCGTGGCGTTCAGGCGCTGGCGCTGCGTGTCAAAACTCTCCAGCACGGCCATGCCTTTGGCCATGCCTTCAATCATGTCGGGCTTGGCGATCGGGAAAGCACCTGGTTTCGAAGCGGTTCGGGAAGTGACCATTGCGCGATCATCGCACAAGTGAGCCGGACATCGTGCAAAGGTGCCGCCATGGGCTGGGCGCGGTACACGCAGCCGCATAACCTTCTCGCATGGGCACGTTGCCCGAACAATTAACGGAGACACCATGCGCGTACAGGTAGCCATTGTGGGCGGCGGCCCCGCCGGGCATTTGCTGGGCCAGCTGCTTCATAAGGCCGGCATCCATGCCATCGTGATTGAGCAGCGCAGCAAGGAATACGTGCTGGGCCGCATACGCGCAGGCGTGCTGGAGCAAGGCACGACCGACCTGCTGGACGAGGCCGGCGTGGGCAGCCGCATGCACAAGGAAGGCCTGGTGCACGGCGGCTTTGCCCTGGGCTTTGGCGGCGCCCATCACCGCATTGACATGCAGCAACTCACCAGCGGCAAACAGGTGATGGTCTACGGCCAGACGGAAGTCACGCGCGACCTGATGGACGCGCGCGCCGCAGCAGGGCTGCCAACAGCGTACGAAGCCGAAAACGTGAGCCTCCATGATTTCGACGGGCCACGCCCCAAAGTGCGTTATGAGCAGCACGGCGT
>NZ_JBFUBD010000254.1:0-4030 GCF_056405935.1 Polaromonas sp. P1_E3 | reverse complement strand
GTTACAAACGTCCCAACATGCTGGATATGTGGCGCTACGGCAGATTCTGCCGAGCACATGGTCAAGGCGTCAGACGTTCGCGCAATCTTCCCAGGGCTAAATCAACGAGCACCGGCCTTCAGGCATTCGAAACATCTGAAGAACGAACCCGTGCGAGGCGCGCAGGCACCGGTCCTGAAGTTCAAACCCTCCCTGTGCCAGCATTGCAATAACGCGCGAAGCCAGCCTTGGGACAAAGCATGGGAGGCGTTGGAAAAAGGAGTTCGAGAGGCGAAACCACGGCTCCGCACGAGAGACCGAATTCCACTTGGACGGATATTTGCCGTGAATCGGCACGATTCAATGCTCCACGTCCACCAATTTCTCACCAAATTGCTTGGGTGCATCGCTGTTGAACACGATATTCCTCTGCCTGTGGCTTCTTTCGCGCACCACCTGCGGTCGGGGAGTGCTGAACCGACTCTGCGCATCGTCTTCGTGCACATACCACCAGGCAGCACGAGGATAAAAATCCAGGTGGGACACGTGGATGCAAAAACCGACAAGAACACTGGCGAAGTCGCGACGGCAGTATGGCACTACATTGTGGGATCACTTGGTGTAGCAGTCTCTTATGCTCGGCCAGGGCTTTCGCAGCTTCGCTTTACCTCAAATCTTGGTTGGCATCCTGATGACGTAAGTCGCACTTGGATACTTCGTTGAATCCCAATCCAGACAATCAGAGCCGTCTAGCTCTGACGTTGCCCTCCACAAACACCCTGGCCTTGCGCGGCGTCATCACCAGCATGTCGCCTTCGTGCAAACCCATGTCGGCAAATGCTGCGAGGTCATCTGGGCTTCGATGATCGAATCGCCCGAGACATTGCCCTTTTGCTCGTGGCCTTCGGCGGGAATCAGTTCCAGCCGCGCGATCGGGCCGATCACGATGGCGCGCTCCAGGTGGGCGATGATGCCTTCGGCCCCCGGCGCATAACGCTGCATATCCAGGTCGTGCGTGCCAGGTCGGCGCTGAGGTTTGGCGCGAGCCAGTAGCCGGGGCGCATCCCCAAGTCGACCTCGCCCAGCTGGAAGCGTCTGACGACATCAAAAGGCCGAGCTTGACTTGCTTCAGCCAGAGCGGACACTTCCATCGTTGAAATCCCGGCCATGCGCACCAAGGCTACCCAGCCCTTGCAGGGCTTCTTCCACAGCAATGTCCATCGGCGTGTGCGGCTCCGCACCGAGCGCCGCGACCAGGGAGGCATTGTCCAGGCGTACCGGCGTGTTCCAGAGGTAGCGCATCTGACGCAGCTCGCGCAAAGTCTCCACAAAGGGCGCGGCCAGCGTCACCGCCCACCAGGGAAAAGATTTGATTGACGGCTGAGGGCCACCGTGCCGTGCGACGACACGGCAGATCGCCTCAGCCAGCTGGCGGCCGTCGGCATCCCACTGGCCATTCATGTGGAACGTTGCAAACGCAGGCAGAACGTCACGCCGGCCCAGCAAGGCGACCATGGTGCGAGCGACATCCGGCAAATAGGCCCATTGGTGACCGACACCAGGCTTGCCAGGGAGCTTCACACTGCGCACCGGAGCGCCCGGCTGAACCAGGCCTTGGGAGAACCAGCTGTTACCGGCACTCGGCCCGAAAAAGTCCCCCGCACGCACGATGATCACCCGGCAGCTGCCTTGACCACCGTCGGTGGTCGCGTCCTTGAGCTGCTGCTCGAGCTGCACGCGAATCGCACCTTTGGCCGTTTGCGGGTGTTGCGGTGAATCCTCCCGGAGGCTCGGAAATGCGTCTGGTCCGTAGTTGTAGACCGTACCGGGCAACACGATGGTCGCGCCCTGCGCCCGGGCGGCCGCAATCGTGTTGTCCAGCATGGGCAGCACCAGCTCGCCCCAGCGGCGATAGCCGGGCGGATTGACTGCGTGCACTATCACGCCGCAGCCTTGGGCTGCCGTCATGACGTCACCGGGGTTCATCGCATCGCCACGCAGCCAGGTGATGCCGCCACGTTGCTCGCCCGGCCGCGGCTCGCCACGGCGAAGCGCGCGAACCAGCCAGCCTGCCGCTACCAGTTGCCGTGCGACTTCACCGCCGATGCCACCGGTAGCACCCAGGACCAGTGCCGTGTTTGATGTGTCTTGTTTGTTGCTCATGTCAATCCCCAGAAAGTTGCTATGGGGAAATTCTGGGACCTGAGGCATCAAAATGGAATTGACTAAAGCAGGGCAACGGCTATACATTTTTGTATGGAAGAAGATGCTGGCTGGGAGCTTTACCGCTCGTTTTTAGGGGTGCTGCGCGAGGGTTCGCTCTCAGGTGCGGCACGGTCTTTGGGCGTGGCACAGCCGACGGTCGGGCGCCATGTCGCCTCTCTTGAAAAGTCGCTCGGCCTGGCGCTGTTCACGCGCTCACAAACCGGGTTTGCGCCGACCGAAGCCGCGCTGGGGCTCCAGCCCTTCGCCGAAGAAATGGCCAGCGCCGCAGCCGCGTTGCGCCGCGCCGCCGAGAGCCAGGGTGACGGTGTGCGCGGCACGGTGCGGGTCACGGCGAGCGAAGTCATCGGCGTCGAAGTGCTGCCGCCCATCGTCGCGCAACTGCAGCGCGCACACCCGGGCCTGACCATCGAACTGGTGCTGACCAACCGCGTGCAGGACCTGCTGCAACGCGAAGCCGACATTGCCGTGCGCATGACCCAGCCCAAGCAGGACCTGTTGATCGCCCGAAGCGTGGGTGAAGTGGAGCTGGGTCTCTACGCGCGCCGCGATTACCTGGACGCGCGCGGGACGCCGCAATCATCAACGGACCTGGCGCAGCATGCGCTGATTGGGTTTGACGAAGAGACACCCTTCCTGCGTTCGGCGCGCAAAGCCTTGCCCGCATGGAAGCGGGCGGCGTTTTCCACGCGTACCGACAGCGACCTCGCGCAACTGGCACTGATACGTGCCGGCGCCGGCATTGGCGTGTGCCAGTCAGCGCTGGCGGCGCGTGACCCCGCCCTGGTGCGGGTTCTGCCTGGCGAGTTGTCCTTCAAACTCGAAACCTGGCTGACCATGCACGAAGACCTGCGCCACAGCCCGCGTTGCCGCGTCACCTTCGACGCATTGGTCGAAGGTTTGCAGCGGCATATTGGTTGAAGCCGGATAAATCAGCTCTCCCAAAACAAGCATGAAGTACATATGACGACCAAAGATGATTTTCCCAGAGAGAAATGCTGGAAAGACCTGTACATCCGGTCAAAGAAGGTTGCGCGTGCAGAACAACTGGGCCTCGATTACCCTCGCACGACTGCAAAGCAACTTGTGCAGAAGGAAGAAACCGCCCGCAGCACTGAACGCGTGAAGGTCCTGTTCGTTTGCAGCCGTAATCAATGGCGAAGCCCAACGGCCGAACAACTCTGGCGCAAGCACCCGCAGCTGCTAACCCGTTCGGGAGGGACCAGTCCCAATGCGCGCCATACCGTTTCAGTCGATGACATCCGTTGGGCTGACGTGGTTCTCGTCATGGAAGAAAAACACAAGTCAAGGTTGACCGCGGACTTCACGAGACTGCTTGAAGGCAAGCCTGTGCATGTTCTTGATATCCCTGACGACTACAAGTTCATGGACAAGGAACTGATAGAAATGCTCGAGCAATGTGTTCCAAGCATCCTTGGCATCGAGTGAAAAACTATGGATCTACTCGATGAGATCAACGAGTCCTGGTGCTGGGTTGGTCTCGATCCACTACAGCTTGTCGCCGAAAATGACTTTGGCAATCTACTAATAAAAGATCGTTCAGGTCGCTACTGGCGCCTATGCCCCGAGGACTGTTATTGCGAAATCGTAGCCTGGGATGAAGCTTCTTACGACGCGCTCGTCAATGATCCGGAGTTCAAGGAAGACTGGTTGATGGCAGCGCTGGTCAGGGTTGCGAATGAAAAGCATGGCCCTCTCGCTGTCGGGCGTAAATACTGTCTGGTGGTGCCTGGAATTCTGGGTGGGGCTTACGACATTTCCAATATCAAAACTGCCCCATTGTCCGAGATTGTGAGATGGTCCGGTG
>NZ_JBFUBD010000253.1:0-4078 GCF_056405935.1 Polaromonas sp. P1_E3 | reverse complement strand
GGGCATAGGCGCACAAGGCCTGGGCGGCCTCACCACCGTGCTSGACATCAAGATCAAGATGTACCCRACSCACGCCGCCAGCAAGCCYGTCGCGATGATCCCCAACTGTGCCGCCACGCGCCATGCGCATTTCGTCATGGACGGCAGTGGCCCCGTYTACCTGGACCCGCCTTCGCTGGACCTGTGGCCCAACGTSAACTGGGCRCCYGAYTACAACAAGAGCAAAAAGGTMRACCTCAACACGCTSACCMGSGAAGAAGTYGCMAGCTGGAARCCCGGCCAAACCYTGCTGCTCAACGGCAAGATGYTGACCGGGCGAGACGCCGCGCACAAGCGCATTCAGGGCATGCTGGCCAAAGGCGAAAAACTGCCGGTCGATTTCACCAACCGCGTCATCTACTACGTCGGCCCGGTCGATCCGGTGCGCGATGAAGCGGTAGGCCCGGCCGGCCCCACCACCGCCACGCGAATGGACGGCTTCACCGAAATGATGCTGGCCGAGACCGGCCTGATTTCGATGATCGGCAAGTCCGAGCGCGGCCCGGTCGCCATCGAAGCCATCAAAAAGCACAAGAGTGCCTACCTGATGGCCGTCGGCGGCGCGGCCTACCTGGTCAGCAAGGCCATCAAGACCGCCAAGGTCGTGGGCTTTGCCGACCTGGGCATGGAGGCAATTTACGAGTTCGACGTGGTCGATATGCCCGTCACCGTAGCGGTCGATGCGGGCGGCACCAGCGCCCACATCACCGGTCCGGCCGAATGGCAGAAAAAAATTGCCACCGGCGAGTTCAAGAACATCCCCGTCGCAGCCGCGTGAGTGAAGGCCATGCCGACGCCGACCGGCCGGTCGGCGTGTTCGACAGCGGCGTGGGTGGCCTTAGCGTCTTCAAGGCATTGCGGGCCGAATTGCCCGCGGAGTCCTTCGTCTACCTGGCCGACGCGGGCTTCGCGCCTTATGGCGAGCGCGGCGACGCTTTTGTCATTGAGCGCACGCGCGCCGTCGTGCGCAAATTGCGCGAAGAGCATGCGATCAAGGCACTGGTGATCGCGTGCAATACCGCGACGGCGGCCGCCGTTCACCTCATACGAACCGAGCACCCGGACTTGCCGCTGGTCGGCGTCGAGCCAGCACTCAAGCCAGCCGTTGCCCTGAGCAAGACGGGCCGCATCGGTGTGATGGGGACGCGCGTCACGATGACCAGCGCCAAGCTACGCGCCTTGCACGACTCGCTGAAAGACCAAGCGGAATTCATCCTGCAGCCCTGCGACGGCCTGGCCGATGCGATCCAGAACCACGATGTGGCGCGGATCGGCGCGCTATGCGAGCAATACACGCAGGCGATCGGGTCTTTCGGCGGCCAGGCCGGGCAGGTCGACACACTGGTACTGGGCTGCACGCATTACGCCTTCGCATGGGACACGCTGCAGGCGCTGGTCGGCACCGATGTCCACCTGATCGAAACCGGCGAGCCGGTCGCGCGGCAGACCCGCCGTTTGCTCGAGGCCGCCGGGCAGCTGCGGCAAGGCGGCGCACCCGGCCACATCACTTTGCTGACAACGGGTCAGCACGAGGCGCTGAACGCAGCCGCGCGACGCTGGCTGGGCCTGCAGCTATAGCACCACAGCGCCGGCTGGACTCGCCGGCGCCGGGCGCACCTCTGCTTTTTCCGGTAACGCGCCTGGGGCGTCAACCTGTATTCGCTATTGTTTTAATAGCTGCTCGCGCCCGCTCTTATTGGGCTGCAGCCCTAAAACCCTTCAAGCCAGCAGACAAGACGCTTCTGTCTGGTCGTCCAGGCGGCGAAGCTCAGGCACCTCTTCGGCGCAACGCGCGATAGCCCGGGGGCAGCGCGTGCGGAACACGCATCCCGAGGGCGGCGACATGGGCGACGGCAGGTCGCCCTGCAGCAACTGGATCACCTTCTTTCGCTCCAGCGCCGGATCGGGAATCGGGATGGCCGACAGCAACGCCTGCGTGTAGGGGTGGCGCGGCGCGGCATACAGCGCTTTCTTTTTTGCCACTTCCATTTCATGCCCGAGGTACATCACCAGGATACGGTCGCTGATGTGTTTGACGACGGCCAGGTCATGCGCGATGAAGATCAGCGCCAGGCCCATGGACTTTTGCAGCGCCTTGAGCAGGTTGATGATCTGCGCCTGGATAGACACATCCAGCGCCGACACCGGCTCGTCGCAGATGATGAGCTTGGGCTCCAGGATCAGCGCCCGGGCAATGCCGATGCGCTGGCACTGCCCGCCTGAAAATTCATGCGGGTAGCGATTGATCTGCTGCGCCATCAGGCCAACGCGGCCCATCATGGCCTTGACACGCTGCATCACTTCGGCCTCGGGCATGCGCGGGCGATGCGTGCGCAAAGGCTCGGCAATGATCTGCGCGATGGTCATGCGCGGGTCCAGCGAGGCCAGCGGGTCCTGGAAGATCATCTGGATGTCTGCCCTGACGCCCAGCCAGGACTGGCTCGAAGCACCTGTCATCTCCTTGCCCATCCAGACAATGCTGCCGGCAGAGGCCGGGATCAGGTTCAGCACTGCGCGCGCCAAGGTGGATTTTCCGCAGCCCGACTCACCCACCACGCCCAGGGTTTCTCCCGCATGGATGTCGAAGGAAATGCCGTCCACGGCTTTCAGGGTGCGGGCGGGCGACCAAGGCCAGGCGCCGCTTTTGATCCTGAAGTGCACTTTCAGGTCCCGCACCGACAAAATAGGTTGAGAGGCATCACGCATGGACGGCTCCACTGGCCGCAAGTTCAGACACAGCCTCGCTTGATTTGTGGCAAGCCCTCAGCACCGCCGGGTTGTGCGAGGCCGGCAGTAACGCAGGCATCACATCCCGGCACTGCGCGCTGGCCAGCGCGCAGCGCTCGCTGAACGGGCAGCCCTGGGGAAGCCGCGCCATGTTGGGCGGTGCACCGGGGATGGCCACAAGCGCTTCGTCGTCCGCGTCCAGGCGCGGTATGGCACCCAGCAGGCCCACGGTATACGGATGGGAGGCGCCATAAAAAATGCTGTCAGCACTGCCCTGCTCCATCACGCGGCCGCCATACAGCACCATCACCTCGTCGCATAGGCCCGCCACCACACCCAGGTCGTGGGTGATCATGATGATGGCCGTGCTGAAGTCACGCTRCAGGTCGCGCAGCAAGGCGATGATCTGCGCCTGTACCGTCACGTCCAGCGCCGTGGTGGGCTCGTCGGCGATCAGCACTTCGGGCTCGCAGAGCAAGGCCATGGCGATCATCACGCGCTGGCGCATGCCGCCTGAAAATTCGTGCGGGTACATGGTGATGCGGCGGGCGGCTTCCGGGATCTTGACCGCATCGAGCAGTTGCACCGACCTGGCGCGGGCGGATTTGCGGTCAAAGCCCTTGTGGAACTGCAGCACCTCGGTCATCTGCCGCTCTACTGTCAGGTAGGGGTTCAACGACGTCATCGGGTCCTGGAAGATCATGGCCACGCGGTTGCCGCGTATCTTGTTGAGCTCGGCCGGCTTCATGGCCAGCAGGTCCTGGCCCTTGTACAAGGCCTGGCCGGTGGCTTTGCCATTGCCCGCGAGCAACCCCATCATGGCCAGCACGCTCTGGCTTTTGCCGGAACCGCTCTCGCCGACGATGCCCAGGGTCTGGCCGCGCTCCAGCGCGAAGTTGATGCCGTTGACGGCGTAGACCAGCCCGTCCTGGGTCTGGAACTGAACCCCTAGGTTGTTGACTTCAATCAGGCTCATGGTGCGGCTCAGCGGTCTTTGGGGTCGAGCGCATCACGCAGGCCGTCCCCGATGTAGTTGAAGCAGTACAGCGTCAGCGAAAGCATTCCTGCCGGAAACAGCAGCATCCAGGGCGAGACTTCCATGACGGACGCACCKTCGTGGATCAGGACGCCCCAGCTTGTCATGGGCTCCTGGATGCCCAGCCCCAGGAACGACAGCACGGACTCGACCAGGATCACGGCCGGCACGGTGACCGTGGTGTAGATCGCAACGATGCCCAGAAGATTGGGAACGATGTGCTGGAAGATGATGCGCCGTGTGGGCACGCCCAGCGCGCGGGCCGCTTCAATGAAC
>NZ_JBFUBD010000252.1:0-4087 GCF_056405935.1 Polaromonas sp. P1_E3 | reverse complement strand
GGCCGAACTGGTCAAGATCGACCCGAAATCGATCGGCGTGGGCCAGTACCAGCACGATGTGAACCAGAGCGACCTGGCGCGCAGCCTGGACACCGTGGTCGAAGACTGCGTGAACAGCGTGGGCGTGGACCTGAATACCGCCAGCGTGCCGCTGCTGGCCCGGGTGTCGGGCCTGTCGCAAACGGTGGCCAAATCGGTGGTGCGCTGGCGCGATGCCAATGGCGCATTTGCCTCGCGCGCTGACTTGCTCAAGGTGACCGGCCTGGGCGCCAAGACTTTTGAGCAGAGCGCGGGCTTCCTGCGACTGCGCAGCAGCAGCAACCCGCTGGACATGACCGGCGTGCACCCCGAGACCTATCCAGTCGTCGAAAAGATCATGGCCCACACCGGCAAGCCGGTGGCCGAGCTGATGGGCCGGGCCGAGATGCTCAAGACCCTGAAGCCCGAGCTGTTTGCCAACGAGCAATTCGGGGTCATCACCGTCAAGGACATCATTGCCGAACTGGAGAAACCCGGCCGCGACCCGCGCCCCGACTTCAAGGTGGCCCGCTTCAACGACGGCGTCGAAGACATCAAGGATTTGAAAGAAGGCATGACGCTGGAAGGTACGGTCAGCAACGTGGCGGCCTTTGGCGCATTCATTGACATCGGTGTGCACCAGGACGGCCTGGTCCATGTGAGCCAGCTTTCCAACAAGTTCGTGACCGACGCACGCGAAGTGGTGAAAACCGGCGACATCGTGAAAGTGCGCGTCACCGAGGTCGACGTGGCGCGCAAGCGCATTGGTCTGACCATGAAGCTCGACGCCGCACCGGCCCGCCGCGATGGGCCGCGTGACAACCGTTTCGAAAGCGCGCGGCCAGGCGGGCAAAGCCGGGGCGGCAACTACGGCGGCGGACGTCCAGGTGGGCCGCAGCCGGTTGCCGCCACTGCCATGGAGTCGGCATTCAGCAAGCTGGCGGCGTTGAAAAAATAATGAACTTGAAGGCTCCTGACGCGTCCTTGATGCGCTCGCTGTCCGTGCGGGCCGGCTGAAAAGCATCCAACGACGCGTTTTTAGGGTTAAATCAGGCCCTGGCGCTTTACTGACGGGCGCGACCAGCTATCAAAATAATAGCAACCAACCATCCTCATGCAAGCCCTCCGCATCTACGCCGGCCCCAAGGCTCGCCGGCATATCGAGCAAAACGGCCTCAAACCGGCAGATATTGCCGTGGTGCCCGGGGCTGCGGGCGGGCCCAAGGGGTTGATTCTCGGCGCACTCGACCGCTTTATCTTTGGTGACTGGCTGGCAAAAAGCAGCCATCCGGTGGACCTGGTCGGCGCGTCTATAGGTGCATGGCGCATGGCCACGGCCTGCCTGAGCAACCCGGCGGCTGCATTCCAGCGCCTTGAGACCGACTACATCCACCAGCATTACGAACTCCAGCCCGGCCAGAAACGCCCGACGGCGGATGCCGTCAGTGAACAGTTCGGCCAGAGCCTGAAGGTGTTCTATGGGGGCAGGGTGCAGGAGGTGATTCGCCACCCGCGTTATCGGCTGCACATCGTCACCTCGCGGGGCCGCCACATGCTGGGCCGTGAACACAAGGTGGCCACGCCATTGGGCTATTTCGGTGCCTTCCTCACCAACAGCCTGCACCGCAAGGCCATGGGCGCATGGCTGGAGCGCGTTGTGTTCTCCACGCAGAACGCGGCCTTGCCGTTTGCGACCGCTGATTACCGGACCCGCCAGGTGCCGATGGATGAGGCCAACTTYCAGCCSGCRCTGCARGCCAGCTGCTCSATTCCYTTTGTGYTGCGCTCSGTSCRCAACRTKCCCGGCGSRCCRCCCGGCGCCTACTGGGATGGCGGCATCACCGACTACCACCTGCACCTGAACTACCATCGCGGCGGTACCGGAGAAGTGGGGGGGTCATCGCCAGGCTYGGTGCTGTACCCGCACTTCCAGAGAGCGGTGGTGCCCGGCTGGCTCGACAAGGGCCTGAAGTGGCGCCACGGCGCGACCCATTTCCTCGACAACATGGTGCTGCTGGCTCCCAACCCCGACTGGGTCCGGACCTTGCCCGGCGGCAAGCTCCCGGATCGCACGGATTTCACGCGTTATGGCACTGATCTCCAGGCACGCATCCGGGCATGGTCGGTGGCGACATCGAAAGCCGGGCAACTTGCCGAGGAATATGCCCGATGGCTGGAGCGCCCGGACATTCACCAGGTCCATCATTTATGAAATTGCCGGAACGTGTGCTGGGATGGGACTTGCTGCGGGGGTTGAGCGCAATCTGTGTAGGTATCTACCATCTCCTTTTGTGGCAGGGCGTGGCCGCCATTCACGCCTTTGGAAGTTACGGGGTTTACCTTTTTTTTGTGCTTTCCGGTGCGAGCCTGGCATACACCTATGCGGACCGCATTCATTCAGGACAGTTTTCCTTCCGGAATTTTTTGTGGGTGCGTTATCTCCGCCTGGCCCCGCTGTATGTGGCGTTGATGCTTTTGCTCCTGCCCTGGAAATGGATGAAAGAGGGCGCGACGATGGAGCTTCTCGCCAGGTATTTCGGCAACGCGACCTTCCTCTTCGGGTTTTACAACCCTGCCACGCACGCGGTGCTCATCGGCGGCTGGTCGCTAGGCATCGAGGCCATTTTTTACCTGCTCTTTCCAGTCCTCATCATGAGTTTGCGGACGCGCTGGACTGCCTGGGCGGTTTTTGCTTCGCTCCTGGTCCTCCAGTTGTGCTGGATACAGCTGACCGTAGGAAGCCCGCAGGGGTACTCGGCAAACGCGGAGGCATACCACCAGGTACCGGCTTTTGCGGCGTACTTCATGGGAGGGTGCATGCTGGGCATGGCTCAGCGCCGTGGCTTCTTCAAGCACATTCCGACTGCCGCGGGCCTTGGCTTCATTCTGGCCGGTTTCGGATTGATGCTGGCAACCAATCCTGCCCGGCAAGGCGAGGAACTGACCGGCTGGCACGGTATCGTTTTAGCTTCGCTGTGTTTTGCACTGGTCTATCTGGCAAGCCGTMTGAGGTTGAAAAGCAGCCTGGCCGGCGCCGCGCAGCATCTCGGCGATGCCACCTATGGTGTTTATCTGCTGCATCCGGTGATTTACTTTGGCCTGACCTTTGCCATTTTTCCGCGGCTGGGAATCCCCGGCCCTGACGAATGGCCGGTGCCCGGCCGCCTGGCGCTGGCTATTGTGATCCTCGCTGGTGCATTCGCGCTGGCACTGCTGAGTGAGAGGTACATTGAGCGCCCCATACGTCAGCGGAGCAAGGCGAGGCCGGTGCCCTCGGCCGCGTCTGCGTGAACCCCGCGATGGGTCGAGACTACGGCCCGCTCCGGCAAAAGACATAAAAAAAGCCGCATGACATACGCGTCATGCGGCCGTTCCGGAAAGTTTCGGGTTCAGCTTAAAGCAACGGCGTCAAAACACGTGTGCAATACCCACATACAGCGACTTCGGGCTTTGGCCGACGGCTGAGAGTGCCAGGCCCGCCGAACTGCCGCCGCCGCCGCTGATGGTATAGCCGGCATTGGCCTGGTTGCTGATCTTGGTTGCGCCGCCGTAGATCGTGGTCCGTTTGGACAGCGGATAGTCGTAGCGCACACCTAGGGCCTTCGAATCTGCGCTGGCCGTGGTCTTGTTTTTGAGCTGGCCATAGGTGGCAATCAGCTTGCCTACGCCGACAGGTGCCGAGGCGCYGATCTGGTAGGCGTCGAGGGCCGGCGCCCCGGTCGTATCGCCGCGACGGCGCACAAAGATGGCCGACGGCTTGATGAAGCCAAAATCGTAGGAAACGGCAACGTCGGTGTACTTATCGGTGTTGCCTAACAGGTAAACGGTTTTTTCCGTGAGGTAGCTCACTTGCGCCGCCAGCGTGCTGCTGCTATAGCCCGCCGCGAGGTTGAGCGTATTGCCGGTAGATTTCGGCTGGCCGACACCATTCGACTCGCCAAATGCATAAAAGACATTGGCCTTGAAGCCGTTCCAGGTCGGCGTGGTGTACTGGATGGAATTGTCGCGGCGCGTGGTGGCATCGGCGGGGGAGCCGCCGTTGATGCCCACGCCGGGGCCCGCGTAATAG
>NZ_JBFUBD010000251.1:0-4091 GCF_056405935.1 Polaromonas sp. P1_E3 | reverse complement strand
GGATTATGAAAAGAAAACGGGGGGAATCGCTTCAGACTGCCTGCGGCAGAACGCCAGGTGCATGGCCTCAGTACGGCTCAGGCTGGGCCTCTGCCGTGGCAGTGGACACCACCGTGGGCGACACCATGTTGCCGCGGCCCGTAGCTCCGCCCATCATCTCCATGCGAACGCGCCCGCCGGACGCCATCATGCTGGGCGGCTTGAGGTGGTTATAAAGCTGCATCACGGTCTTGACGTAGTTTTTGGTTTCGGGGTAATTGGGAATCTTGTTACCCGCGCGCTGCACTGCGCCCTCACCGGCGTTGTACGCGGCGATTGCCAGCTCAAGCTGGCCAGGGAACATGGCAATCAGGTCGCTGAGGTAGCTGGAGCCGGCCCGGATGTTGGTCTTGGGGTCGGTCAGCTTTTTGTGGACCGTGGAGTCCTTGGTGGCCCGCACGCCGTAGCGCTCCGCTGTGGGCGGAATCAGTTGCATCAACCCGACCGCACCCTTGGGCGACACAGCCTGGGAATTGAATCCGGACTCTGTGGCAATCAAGGCTTGCAGCAGCTCATAGTCGATGCCGTGTTTGACGGAAGCTTCACGCAGCAGGTGCTTGACGGCCTTGTAGTTGGGCGACACGTCAAAGTAGGCCAGCAGCTTGGGCGGCGCGTTGGCTATACCGGTGGCCTGGTTGGCGCCATTGCCGACAGCCTTGCCGCTTTTGGCGCCGTTGCTGCCTGCGCTGAAGCTTTCTGCKCCGCGGAAAAAAAGCTCATACCGGTCATCGAGCCGCACGGCCGAAAAGTGCGCAATACCGTCCTT
The DNA here is from genome assembly GCF_056405935.1 of Polaromonas sp. P1_E3. Classification (NCBI taxonomy): domain Bacteria; kingdom Pseudomonadati; phylum Pseudomonadota; class Betaproteobacteria; order Burkholderiales; family Comamonadaceae; genus Polaromonas; species Polaromonas sp. P1_E3. The sequence goes on along the minus strand of NZ_JBFUBD010000251.1, from coordinate 3,286 downwards.
GTCGACGTAGCCCCAGATGTCAGCCCGGGCAGGTGACGCGAACAGCGCTGCCAGCCCCAGAACGAGGAAGGGCAATGCCGGCGCACGCAACAGGCGTGCGAGGCGCGGCAAGGCGCAAGACAGCTTTAAAAAAAGATTCATCAAATATCTATTTCCACGGCGTCACCGTGCAGCTCCATCAGTTCGCGGCGCGCCGCAGCTTCGCCTTTGCCCATCAGCTTGGTGATGAGCGTCTCGGTTTGCAGAAAATCCTGGTTGCCCAGTTGCACGGGCAACAGGCGGCGGGTATCAGGATTGAGTGTGGTTTCCCATAATTGTTCCGCATTCATCTCGCCCAGGCCCTTGAAGCGGCTGATGCTCCAGGCGCCCTCTTTTACGCCATCTTTGCGCAACTTGTCCAATATGGCGGTCAACTCGCCCTCATCCAGGGCATATACCTTGGATGCCGGTTTTTTGCCGCGGGCTGGCGCGTCCACCCGGAACAGCGGCGGCCGGGCCACATAGACATTACCCGATTCGATCAATTTGGGGAAGTGGCGGAAAAAGAGGGTCAAAAGCAGCACCTGGATGTGCGAGCCGTCCACATCGGCGTCGCTCAGGATGCAAACCTTGCCGTAGCGCAGGCCGCTCAGGTCCGGCGTGTCATTGGGGCCATGCGGGTCCACCCCGATGGCGACGGCGATGTCATGGATTTCGGTGTTGGCAAACAGGCGGTCGCGCTCGACTTCCCAGGTGTTGAGCACCTTGCCGCGCAGCGGCAGGATGGCCTGGCTTTCCTTGTCGCGGCCCATCTTGGCGCTGCCGCCGGCCGAATCGCCCTCGACCAAAAAAACCTCGTTGTGCGCCAGATCGCGGCTTTCGCAGTCGGTCAGCTTGCCGGGCAGCACGGCCACACCGGAGCCCTTGCGTTTTTCGACCTTCTGGCCGGCTTTCTGCCGCGTCTGCGCGGCCTTGATAGCCAGTTCGGCCAGTTTGCGGCCGTAATCGACGTGCTGGTTGAGCCAGAGCTCCAGCGTCGGGCGTACAAAGCTGGACACCAGCCGTACCGCGTCGCGTGAATTGAGTCGTTCCTTGATCTGGCCCTGGAACTGCGGATCGAGCACCTTGGCGCTCAGGACATAGCTGGCACGGGCAAAAACGTCTTCCGGCAAGAGCTTCACGCCCTTGGGCAGCAGCGAATGCAGGTCGACAAAGTTCTTGACGGCATTGAAGAGGCCGTCGCGCAGGCCACTTTCATGCGTACCCCCGGCGCTGGTGGGAATCAGGTTGACGTAACTTTCGCGCACCGGCTGGCCTTCTTCGGTGAAGGCCACGCACCACTGCGCGCCCTCGCCCTCGGCAAAACTCTCGTGCGAAGCGTCGGCAAAGCCTTCGCCCTCGAACATCGGGATCACCGGGTCGCCCGTCAGGGTCTGCATCAGGTAGTCGCGCAGACCGCCCTTGTAGAGCCAGGTTTGGGTGTCTTTGGTTTTCTCGTTGGTCAGCGTCACGGTGACGCCGGGCATGAGCACGGCCTTGCTGCGCAGCAGGTGGGTGAGCTCGGCCATGGGCAGCGCGGCCGATTCGAAGTATTTGGCATCGGGCCAGGCGCGAACGGTGGTGCCCGTCTTGCGGTCGCCTTCGCCGATTTTTCGCAGGTGCAGCTTCTCGATGACATCTCCGCCGGAGAACACCAGCCTGGCAACCGTGCCTTCCCGGTGGGAGGTGACTTCCAGCCGTTTGGACAAGGCATTCGTGACGCTCACGCCTACGCCGTGCAGGCCACCGGAGAAGCTGTAGGCGCCACCCTTGCCCTTGTCGAACTTGCCGCCGGCGTGCAGCCGCGTATAGACGATCTCGATGACCGGCACCTTTTCTTCAGGGTGCAGGCCGAAAGGAACACCGCGGCCGTCGTCATCCACGCTGACCGAGCCGTCGGCATGCAGCGTGACCTTGATCTTCTTGCCGTGGCCGGCCAGGGCCTCGTCGGCGGAGTTGTCCAGCACCTCCTGGATGATGTGCAAGGGGTTGTCGGTGCGCGTGTACATGCCCGGGCGCTGCTTCACGGGCTCCAGGCCCTTGAGCACGCGGATCGAGCCTTCGGAATATTCGGTGGGTAGTTTGTCAGCCATGGCAGATGAAAGAATTGCCGCAATTGTAGTCGGCGCCGGCAAAGTCACTGTATAAACATACAGCCAACCTGATTTGAGGTGGCGAATGAAGTGCGGCACGGGCAGCGTTTTGCCATTTTCGTTACAGTCGGCAGATAGCTCGTTTGCGCTCCAGGCTTTTCTTTTTTTCGCCGCTTGGCGGCCCTGTTCATGACCACCGACACCAAAAAACTCTCCATGCTGCAGGTGCTGATCTGCGGCGCCACCATCGTCACGCTGTCCATGGGCATACGCCACGGCTTTGGCCTGTGGCTGCAGCCCATCACCCAGGCGCAGGGCTGGACGCGGGAAACCTTTGCCTTTGCGCTGGCGGTGCAAAACCTGTCCTGGGGCGTGTTCGGCATCTTTGCCGGCATGGCGGCCGACCGCTTTGGCGCTTTCCGCGTCATCGTGGGCGGCGCCCTCCTTTACGCGCTGGGCCTGGTGGGCATGGCCCTTTCGCCCACCGGTTTCCTGTTCACCCTGACGGCCGGCGTGCTGATTGGCGCCGCGCAGGCTGGAACCACGTACGCCGTGATTTACGGCGTGATTGGGCGCAACATTTCGGCCGACAAGCGCTCCTGGGCCATGGGCGTGGCCGCCGCGGCAGGCTCGTTTGGCCAGTTCCTGATGGTCCCGACCGAGGGCTTCCTGATCAGCAGCCTGGGCTGGAAAGAGGCTTTGCTGGTACTGAGCGGCGCAGTGCTGCTGATCGCGCCGCTGGCACTCGGCCTGCGTGAAGGCGGTTTCGCCGGTGGGCAGCCCGCCAAGCGCGAGCAAACCATCCTTCAGGCACTGCGCGAGGCTTTCAAGTACCCGAGCTTTCAGTTGCTGATGGCGGGCTACTTTGTCTGCGGCTTCCAGGTGGTGTTCATCGGCGTTCACATGCCCAGCTACCTCAAGGACAAGGGCCTGTCCCCCCAGGTGGCCAGCTATGCGCTGGCGCTGATCGGCCTCTTTAATGTGTTCGGCACCTATATTGCAGGCTCGCTGGGCCAGAAAATTGCCAAGCGCAAGATCCTGGCGACGATTTATCTCTCGCGCGCGGTTGTCATTGCGGTGTTCCTGGCCGCGCCGCTGAGCCCCTTGAGCGTTTACATCTTCGCCAGCCTGATGGGCCTGCTGTGGCTGTCGACCATCCCGCCAACCAACGCCGT
>NZ_JBFUBD010000250.1:0-4106 GCF_056405935.1 Polaromonas sp. P1_E3 | reverse complement strand
ATTCCGGGGGCAGCTGCGCTCCCCCTACAATGCCGCAATCTTTTAGCTTACGCCATCATGACTGAACCCATCAAAACCCCTTCCGCCGGAAAAGTCTCGCCGTTGCGCCCCCTTCCCAACCTGATTTTCGCCAGCCGCTGGCTGCAGTTGCCGCTCTATCTCGGGCTGATCGCAGCGCAGGCGGTGTACGTGGTGCATTTCCTGGTCGAGCTGTGGCACCTGATTGAAGCTGCCTTCGGCAGCCAGACCGCCCTGCAGTCGCTGATCACCAGCATTGGCTACAAGACCGCCATACCGGTGGTCACACTGAACGAAACGGTCATCATGCTGGTGGTGCTGGCGTTGATCGATGTCGTCATGATCTCCAACCTCTTGATCATGGTGATCGTGGGCGGCTACGAAACCTTTGTGAGCCGCATGAACCTGGAAGGCCACCGCGACCAGCCCGAATGGCTGAGCCACGTGAACGCCTCGGTGCTGAAAGTCAAGCTGGCGACAGCCATCATTGGCATCAGCTCCATTCACCTGCTCAAGACCTTCATCAACGCCGACAACTACACGGACAAGGTCTTGATCGCGCAGACGGTGATCCACATCACCTTCCTGCTCTCAGCCATCGCGATCGCCTACACCGACAAGATCATGTCGGGCATCGCTGCGCAAAAGCACTGAACCTGCCCCGCGGGGCGAGCTAGTCCGACGCTTTTTCAGTGGTGCTGCTGCGCAGCAGCATCACTGCGCCCAGCACCCCCGACAACAATGAACCGCAGAGCACACCCAGCTTGAGCTGGGTCTCGTACGCCGCATCCTGGCCGGCAAATGCGAGCGCACCGATGAACAGGCTCATGGTAAAGCCCACGCCGCACAACAGGCACACGCCACAGAACTGGCTCCAGCCGGCACCGGCGGGCAGGCGTGCACCGGCAAAGCAAATCAACAACCAGGAAGCCCCGAACACCCCGACCGCCTTTCCCACCAGAAGGCCCGCCGTGATACCCAAGGGCACACTTTGAAGAAGCGTTCCGACGGTTACCCCCTGAAGCGACACTCCCGCATTGGCAAACGCAAACATGGGCAACACCGCAAAAGCCACCCAGGGGTGCAGTGCATGCTCTGCGGTTTTCAACGGCGAGCCGCCCTTTCCGTCTGACAAAGGAATGGCCAGCGCGGTAATGACGCCCGCCAGCGTGGCATGAATGCCTGACTTGTAAACGAAAAGCCAGATCACCAGCCCCACCGCCACGTAGGGCCCTATGGCCATCACCCTCGCCCGGTTAAAGGCCAGCAAGAGCAAGCCGCCGATTCCCGCCGCCAGCAACGCCATCACCGACAAACCCTCGGTGTAGAAAAACGCAATGATCAGAATGGCCCCGAGGTCGTCAATGATCGCGACAGCGGTCAAAAATACCTTAAGTGATGCCGGCACCCGGCTGCCCAGCAGCACCAGGATGCCCAATGCAAATGCAATGTCGGTGGCAGCAGGAATTGCCCAGCCGCGCATGGCAACCGGATCACCAGCATTGATCGCCATGTAGAAAAGCGCCGGCGCAATCATGCCGCCCAATGCGGCGCCTGCCGGCAAGAGCGCCTGCGCACGCGAGGCCAGCTCCCCCTCCAGCAATTCGCGCTTGATCTCCAGGCCCACCAGAAAGAAAAACACCGCCATCCACAGGTCATTAACCCAGTGCAGCAGCGATTTGGAAAGCACCAGCAAATCACCGCCTACACGCAGCTCACCGGGCAACTGAACAAACCGGTTGTAAGCCTCACCCCATGGCGAGTTACTCAACACCAGCGCGGCCACCGCGGCCAGCGCCAGCACCACGCCCGAAAGCGATTGCGAATTGATGAACTGGTTGAGGGTGCGGTAAACAAGCTTCAGCATGCCCTATTGTCCCAGACCCGCCGGGACGCAAGGCCTGCTGTTTATTGCGCGGACTGAGGGAGATGAACGAAGCCGGCAGCCTTGTCTACCGCAGCCGCAGGCAGCACGGCTTTTTCCATCTCCGCGCGCCGCATCGGGCGCAATACATACCAGGCCATCAGGGCCGCAATTGCGTTCATCACGCTGCCAACAATGAACACGGCGTGCCAGTTACCGGTCATGGCCGTCAGCACGCTGGACAGCGGTACCAGCAGCGACGCTGTGCCCTTGGCGGTGTACAGCAGGCCCGCGTTGGAGGCGGCGTACTTGGAGCCAAAGGTATCGGCGCAGGTTGAGGGAAAGAGGCTGTAGATCTCGCCCCAGGCGAAGAACACCATGCCCGTCAGGACCACGAAGGCAACCGGGTTGTGACCAAACTGGTAGAGGGCCAGGATACCGACCGACTCGATGCCGAAGGCGATCAGCATCGTCTTTTCACGGCCGATCTGGTCCGACACCCAGCCAAAGAATGGACGGGTCAACCCGTTGAGCACGCGGTCGATGGCGAGGGCAAAGGTGAGCGCCGGCAGCGCCAGGCCCATGATGCTGACGGGTACATCCCCGACATTGAAATCCTTCGCGATGGGTCCGAGCTGAGCCGTGGCCATCAGCCCACCGGCTGCCACCATCACGAACATGACATACATCACCCAGAATACCGGCGAACGCAGGACTTCGGACGGCGTGTAGTCACGCCGGCTCTGCTGCACATTGATCGTGGAGATCGAGCCGCTCTTGGCAAGGTTCGCCGGTGCCCGCGTCAACAGGAACGACACGACGAAGACGATCACGCCCTGGATGATCCCGAAATACAGGAAAGCCGACTGGTAGCCGCTACCTTTGATCATGGCCGAGATCGGAAGAATGGTGAGCGCGGAACCCGCGCCAAAACCTGCAGCCGTCAGACCCGCAGCCAGCCCTCGGCGATCTGGAAACCACTTCAAGGCATTGCCGACACAGGTACCGTACACCGCACCTGCGCCAACGCCGCTGATGGCCGCTGCGATATAGAGCAGCATCAGTGAATCGGCAAAGGAATTAATAACCCAGCCCACGCCGCACAGAATGCCGCCGACCATGACTACCGGACGCGGCCCGAAACGGTCGACGAGGTAGCCTTCAATCGGCACGAGCCAGGTTTCAGTCAAGACAAAAATTGTGAAGGCCACCTGAATGGCGGCCTTGCTCCAGCCGTACTTGTCGGCTATCGGATTCACAAAAAGGGTCCAGCCATATTGCAGGTTGGCGATCATCGCCATGCAGACGATGCCCAGGAGAAGCTGTATCCAGCGATGGGCGCTGGACGGTGCGGGGATAGCAGTAGTCGCGTATGTCATTGATGTCTCCAATCACTTTTATGCCGTGGAAATTGCAGTTGCAATCGCTGATGCTGTTGTTGTGGAGCGGATTGTGAGAGCGCGCATTTGGAGGCCCATTGACCGCGATCAAGTTTGGAAAAAACTTTACGCACTGTCACGAAAAGTGAAAGCCGAATGAAAGAATCGCAGGGCGCCGGCGCTCGGTCACTGCGAAGGATTCAGTTCAACAAGATGAGACAGTGCGGTGCCGGCAGGGCTGAGCTGAACGCGCAATGCGGCAATCAGCAAGTGCCCGGCATTGCACCGGGCATGGGATTCACTGAAAAGAAAACGAAAGAAAAAAAGCAACCGCGTAGCGCGGTCTATTGCTCACGGTGCAAACCGTCCGGTAAAAAATTAGCGCGCTCGTAACGCGCTGATAAAAATATGCAAGGGCGTAGCAGCCGTCAACTCACGCAGCACAAGGCGCACGCGTGCACTGGCTGCGGCCTGGGCGACGTTCCAATACAAGGCGAAGGCAGTCATGGATTTCCTTTTGTGGTCTGAACATTTACGGCCACAATCATAGGGTAAACCCTTAATTCCCTCAACCCACCCGCGATCTCCCGACAGGTTGCGGCCAGCGTCAGCCCACCATGTTCTCAGGCCGCACCCAGGCATCGAACTGCTCGGCCGTGACATGACCGGAAGCCAGCGCCGCATCGCGCAGGCTGCTGCCTTCCTTGTGCGCCTTTTTGGCGATGAAGGCGGCCTTGTCATAGCCGATGTGCGTGTTGAGCGCCGTCACCAGCATCAGCGAGCGATCCACCAGTTCGGCGATGCGTTCGCGGTTGGGTTCAATGCCCACGGCGCAGTGGTCGTTG